>JAJYGT010000122.1 GCA_021785005.1 Actinomycetes bacterium | reverse complement strand
GCGCGCAAAATAATAGCTAATAAAACATCTAGCGTAGGATCCGCGCTACACATTGATTACATAAAAAAACCACTCAAGATTCACCTTAAAGCTGAGAAAGTTCTAAGGGATTGATTTCCCCCAAAATTCCTGCAAGTCAACAAACCCGTTATTAATACCGCCAAAGGCTATGGCGAGCGGCAAAACATGATCCTTTTTTGATTTTGCGAGACTACATTAGGGACAATACGTAAATTAAGAAGTACAAGGATTAAGTTTGTCCACTGCACTTGAGACGTTAATCGACCTACTGGATTTAGAGGTCATTGAGGAAAATATCTTTCGCGGATATTCACCAAATGAGTACCGGATACGCGTCTTTGGTGGACAGGTTGCTGGCCAAGCGCTTATTGCTGCGGGCAGAACGGTTTCAAAAGGGACTGTTCACTCGCTTCACGCTTATTTTTTAAGGCCAGGCGATCCAAAGGTACCGATCCTATATCTGGTAGACAGGATTCGTGACGGAAAATCATTCACGACTCGTCGTGTGGTCGCGATACAGCACGGTGAAGCAATATTTAATCTGTCGGCTTCATTTCATGTTTCAGAGCCAGGCTTAAATCACCAAACCGCCATGCCAGAAGTACCGGATCCGGAATCTCTTCCAGATTTTAGTGAAAAGATGGCTCCGTATGCTGACCGAATGGGTGAGTGGTACTCTTGGCCACGACCTTTCGATCAACGCTATGTCGATGAACCAAACATGCTCCGCGCACAAAATGGTCGCAAACCCGAACAGCGAGTTTGGATGAAAGCGGACGGAACATTACCTGATGACCCTTTACTTCACGCGTGCGTTATCGCTTACGCTTCGGATATGACGCTTTTAGATTCAGTCATGCTTCCTCATAATATTTCCTGGGATCAACCCGGTCTCATGGTCGCTAGTCTGGATCACGCAATGTGGTTCCACCGCCAGTTCCGCGCTGACGAATGGTTCTTGTATGACCAATGGAGTCCAAGCGCAGCGGGTTCACGCGGATTAGCCCAAGGTCAAATCTTTTCCCACGATGGCCAGCTTGTCGTTTCGATTGTTCAAGAGGGTCTTATTCGAATTCTGAACGACCCCAATACGCGCGCTAGCATACTTGGTGCAAAGCCGGAGGCCTAGTTTTTTCCACTCTTGCTAAGCGATACGTGTTCGTCAAACCTAATGACGCTCGCAATTACTAGATTCACGAGAAAAACCTACGCACATTATTACAGTGTTCTTTAATAAAAACTAATTAACGTTGATCCATGCTCAAGTATTTTCGTTCCTCGGGACCAACATAAAGTTGTCGCGGTCGCACAATCTTACCTTCATGGTTTAAAAGCTCTAGCCAATGAGCCAGCCAGCCCGAAATTCGTGGGATAGCGAATAGTACCGGAAACATGTCGACTGGGAAACCCATGGCCTGATAAATTAGTCCGGAATAAAAATCGACATTTGGGTACAGCCGACGCGATACAAAGTACTCGTCATTGAGCGCAACTTCTTCAAGCTTTAGAGCAATATCCAAAAGAGGATTTCGACCAGTCACCGCGAACACATCGTCAGCGGCCGCTTTAATAATCTTTGCCCGGGGATCGTAATTCTTATATACCCGATGTCCAAAGCCTTGAAGTCGTGTTTTGCCTTCCTTCACCGAGGTAATAAAACCTTGAACATTGTCTATTGACCCGATGTCGGTCAACATTCGCACCACAGCTTCATTAGCGCCACCGTGCCTTGGTCCGTACAACGCCGCACAGGCCGCTGCGGCAGATGAATAAGGATCAGCTAGCGCTGATCCTACTGTGCGCATAGCAGTGGTAGAGCAGTTCTGTTCGTGATCTGCATGCAAGATAAACAATACATCTACGGCGCGTACTAAGGCCGGATTTGCCTTGTAATGAGGCTCTGCCACCTTCCACATCATGGATAGAAAATTAGCCGGAAATGTCAGCTCATTGTCCGGATATACAAAGGGCATTCCCATGGAAAATCTGTGGGCTGCCGCTGCTAGAGTAGGCATCTTTGCAATCAACCGTACGATCTGTTTCTCCCGCGAAGCTGGGTCGAAAATGTCCTTTGCGTCAGAATAAAAAGTTGAAAGTGCGGCGACAGCGGATACAAGCATTCCCATGGGATGCGCGTCATAGTGAAACCCCTCGATGAAGCGCTTACGTACATTCTCGTGGATAAACGTATGATGTGTGATGTCGTCAACCCATGCGCTATATTGATCCTTGTTTGGCAATTCGCCTTTAATAAGCAAATACGCCACTTCTAAGTATGTCGAGCTTTCAGCGAGCTGCTCGATGGGGTAGCCCCGGTAGCGCAAGACTCCGGCATCGCCGTCGAGGTAAGTGATAGCGCTCTCCGTCATAGCCGTTGTCGTTAGGCCAGGATCGTAAAACCAAATGCCCGGAAGATATTTCTGCCATTGTTCGGAAGAAATCCCTCCGTCTTTTATGGGAACCTCAAACGTCTTTCCCGTGCGATTATCAGTAATTGAAATTGACTCGGACACGATGACTGCCTCCACGACTCCTAGTCGAATTGCTAGGGTGCGTTCATTGACGAAATTATCGCCGAAGCACCTATTCAATCACAACCAATTTGCAAACCCAAGCTCTCCAAAAATCACACATCAAGACTATTCGGGATTGACAACTACTTCAAAACACAAATTAGCAACTGTGACCCTGACTAAAGAACAAAGCTTTAGAAAATACCCTAGTTGAAATATCGTCCTAGTTGCTGAGGTTGTATCGATAAACGTTCGTATTTCTTTGCTGAAACCCAACCTTAACATAAAGACGATTGGCTGCCTCACGCTCTGGTCGAGAAGTCAGATCCACGGTCACGCAACCGTATGTTTTCGCTAAATCAAGCGCGAATCGAACCAACTTCAGTCCGATGCTCTTACCTCGCACAAATTCGTCCACTACGACATCTTCGATTAAGGCTCTAATCCCAGTTGGAATCTGGAACACCACAAGCGTGATCGAACCAACTATCTTGCCATCTAGGCGACAAGTGCATAAATGGACTGACTCATCGTTCAACAACGCAGTCAAACCGTCCAAATCCAACGGTTTTGCGGATCGAGACAACTGCGGTAACAAGTAATTTAATCCTGCCAAGACCTCGTCGTTTGGTTCCATCACCCTAGTAATGTTAACTTCAACATCCATACAGATATCTAAGCGGTGTTTCCAAAAATATCTACCTTTTGCCGACCGATTGTAAGTTCATTTCAAAGAACAAGGGCAAAATGCTCAAAGTTAAGTCAGCTAGGTGCAATCGAAAATCGAATACATGCGGCATGAACGAACTATTTGTTCATTACAACTTCAGCTTTTGTAGTTGTAATCAACAAGCACACTGTCTTTGAGAAAACATTCAGGTTTGAGTTCTCCAATTGTGTAACGATATGATTACTAATTGGATTTCGTTCGTCAAGATTAAAACCTTAAGCAAACTTCTTGCTATGTTATAGATATGAGTGAGATCTCTTGGACAAGCCGACGTCCGCAAAAGTTGGCGAAACCATTAGTTATTGCCGTCTTCGATGGCGAGGATGACCCAGCTCGCGGCGGCTATTTGGCGCTCATGTTTCTTCGCGAGGCATTTGATGCCGTCCGGATCGGAGAAGTGGATGTTGAGGCCTACGTCGACTACGAAGAGACGAGACCATTCATCTCTTCAACAAATGGAGTCGACCGCCAGCTCGAATGGCCCAAAATAGATATCTACCAAGGCAGAGATAAAACCACCCGGCGCGACATAATTTTAATTAGTTTTGCCGAACCACAGGTCAATTGGCGAAGCTACACCCTTCTCGCCCTTCGGACAATTGGAGCATTTTCGGCGGAATCCATAGTATTCCTTGGTGGCCAAATTGCCCATGCCTCCCACACTTTCCCAACCGAGGTCAGCGTACGATCCAACAGCCCTCGCTTAATGCGCCAACTTGGACTTATGTCAGATAACTACGTAGGACCTACCACGATTATGGGCGCAGTACAGGTGTGTTTGGACAACCAAGGTTCTTCTTTGGCCGTGATGTGGTCATCAGTACCGCACTACCTAATCCAAACCCCGTCACCAAAAGCGGCTCAGGCTTTAATATCAAAGCTAGGTGAATTATTTGGATTTGGACTAGACGCGTCGGAACTCGACTCTGCCGTGCTTGATTATGAAGAAACAATCGCCAAGATAATTGAATCTGACGACGAAGTCTTCAACTATCTTGCGCGCCTTGGCGTAAACGATCTTGAGGATCAAGAGGGCGAATTTGCACCCAAATCTGGCGCCGATCTAGCGAAAACCGCCACCGACATGATCGACGAGGCGGAAAGTTATCTGCGCCATATTAGGCGAGACTTTGATCGTTAGTATTTTCAATCGTTGTCACTGTGGAATAAATCACGCAACTAGGTCACCAATTTAAGAGTTGACCGAAATAAATTTCAGGAGCTAATCATTTTTCGGTTCGTCAGAGTGCCAGAAGGGTTCTCTTACTGAATCGAATTTCGTTGGCTCGACTTTACCGTCAATGGCGTCAAACGCCATTTCAAGCCACTGTTCAGGTCGCACCATAGGTGACGGTAGCTTATCTCGGGCAAACCATCCCACATCACGACATTCAAGAGGGTGGGCCTTTAGTTCGCCACCCACAGCTTTGCAATAAAAAATCATTGAGTAGAGCGGAACGGCGGTAAAACCCCGACGCAGCCCGTCGATTACCGACAAAATTCTGATCGGCTCTACTTCGATTCCGGTTTCTTCGCGAACTTCCTTTACTGCGACCTCCGCCGGCGAATATCCAACGTCAGCCCATCCTGTCGGGTATAACCAGATTCCCGAGTCGGCACGTTGAACCAGTAGTATTTCGCCCTTCTCATTTCCGACGATAGTTGCAACCGCACTCTTTGGCGTTATGTAACCTGGAACGCCCTTGCCTATTGAAGTCGTCCAATATTCAACAATCTCGTTGGTGGACGATCCTTCTTCTATGCCGATTCCCGCAACGGCTGCTGCATGACGGATCTCTGATGCAATCTTTAGAATTTCCTCGAATCGCTCCGACTCGTAAAGATTTTCCGTAAATCCCATTCCAGTCATGGCTGATCCAGCCAATGCCTCAGCCCATCTCAGAAGTGTGGTTCTTGCTATTTCCACAATCGACAACCTATCAAATTCTTAGCACTTATAACCCAGGTTTCTTCCCAGCTTGCAATAAAGCGCACTCGTCTCTTTGACAATTTGGGATACCTACTTATCTGGCTACAAATAACTTGTGCTCACGACTCGACGATGTCGCCCAAGGATTCCACCTCGACACCAGTCTCTTCGAGCCAGCTCAAGCCACTGCGCAACGACGATGCTTCACCTGTTAGCTCGCATATTAGCCACCCAGTACCGTCTTCTACGCTTGCGCGTCGTATGTTAGCCACGACACCATGCGCGACAGCAAGTTCAGCTATAACCGGCTTAGTCACCAAGCCCGAAGGATAGATAAGTTTTACTCTCAAACACGCCATCAATTGTCCCTGTAATCGTAATCTGATCTATCGAGGTGCCTGAGCCTCTGCCAAGCTCAAGTTCAGATTTCCTGAAACAAGCCCGCCAAGATCAAGCGTAACATACGTATATCCTAGTTTTTTTAAATACTTGTGAACAGTATTGGCACTGACGACAAGATCTAACATCTGCTCTTTTTTTACTTCAATTCTGGCGGTGTCATCAAAGTCACGAACTCGTACTTCTGCAAACCCAAGTCCCTGCAAAAAACGTTCGGCGCGTTCGATTCTTCCAAGCAGAGATAGGTTAATTGAGGTTCCATATGGAATCCGAGATGACAAACACGGAGATGCCGGTTTATCATGGTTCGGAATACCCATTTGTTTCGCGTACTGGCGAACCATTTCCTTGGTAATTTTAGCCTCAAGTAACGGAAAGCGAGCGCCCGCCATGGAAGCGGCTTGCTGCCCCGGTCGGTAGTCACCTTGGTCAGTCAGATTCACGCCCAATACCACTTGGGCTCCGCTTTCGATCGCAATAGGCCCTATCGCGTCCATCAATGCGGATTTACAATAAGAGCACCTCAATGCGTCGTTTTTAATATATCGATTGTCGTTAAACTCATTGGTCTTTACAATGGTCAATTCAAACCCCAACAAATCAGCAGTCGTCAGTGCTTCTTCTAATTCATGCCTCGGGAGCGAAGCCGAATCAGCAATTACCGCCCGAACGTGATCGGAGCCCAAACAAGCGGTCGCAAAAGCAGCCAAGAAAGTTGAATCCACTCCACCTGAGTAAGCGACTACAACGCTTTTTAGTTCTAGGAGAATTCGCTCGAGTTCGACGATTTGGTCATCTTTCATCGGTCTAAAGCCGTCTTTTTTCAAAAAGAGAACCACCCTTTTATAGTTACGCAGCGTACGAAATGGCTCGCCAACTGCGATTTGGCAGACAACGAACCGAGAAGATTAGAACGAAGTATCAAGCACACTCTCAACGTCGC
Source organism: Actinomycetes bacterium (assembly GCA_021785005.1). GTDB lineage: Bacteria > Actinomycetota > Acidimicrobiia > Acidimicrobiales > Acidimicrobiaceae > Acidithrix. The sequence goes on along the minus strand of JAJYGT010000122.1, from coordinate 2,879 downwards.
CTATAACACCTGTATAAAAAGGACCGAACTCGCCATAGATTGCAGAGGCTTCGTCAAATCGCATGGTGTACACGACTGACTTAAGGTCATCAGGTCGAGCTCCAAAAAGGGTAACGCCCCACTCGTAATCATCCACACCTGTTGATCCGGTAACGAGCTGCACCACCCTACCTGCAAAGGCGCGTCCGGAGGTACCGTGTTCGTACATCAGTTTTTCACGGTCGTCGTATGGAAGTCGATACCAGTTGTTATCTGCATCGCGCTTTTTAGACATTCCATAAAAACAAATGTTATACATACCACTTGGTGGCAACACAGGATGAAGCCGAGGTTCTTTTCGTGCAGCAGGCATTCCCGATGCATACTCCGAAACCTCAGTCATTGACACGTATGAATCAACCACTAACAAGCCACTACGTTCTATATCGCGCTGGAATTCTCTCAGGCGAACAAAGCTCGGACCAAGCCCGAGAAATCCCACTTGCGCCTTGTGCCCCAGTACTGCAAATGGAATTACTTGATACCCATTTTCACTCATTGCTTTAGTCGCAGCAACTACTTTTGCCTTGTCTAAGCTGTCAGTACCACGGCAAAACAGATGCAACGCTGACCATCCCTCTGTTGGAGTAAAACTTTCGTCATCATTCGACAGCACCGGAAAACTTACCTCAGACATAACTACCTCCGCCATACGTGGCACCCAAAGCTACAAGAGAAGCCATATCAATAAAAACGTTTAGGCATTAAGCGTACCCCATCGAACGATCCTATAGTTCGTCAGTGTCTACCATTGTTACAGCTCCGTCTAATACAAGATCACCGGACAACAAGACTGCGTCTGTCGCCACTACTGTAAGATCTCTAGGTGGCATCGGTAGCTTGGCATCAACCTGTCGGTGATCTCGATGTGCTGCCACAACGGCATTATGGTACAGTTCAAGTTGGTCTATGAATTTAGAGTCCATATACACGCGACCATCTAGTAACGGACCTGGTGTCCCTTCGATAATCGCAGTAATATCCTCGCCCGTAACTGTCTTATATGCTTCAAGCGCATGCGCGATCGCAAAAACCTTTTCACGATTATCCTCGAGAAGATTTCTCACTTTCTTGTACAGCTCATCTAATTTTGCTTCAATTCGATCGCCAAGCATTATCGGCAAATCTTTACCATCACGCTTAGAGCTTCCGCCCTTGCCGCCTGGTCTAGAAGACCCCGTTCCAGATTTTTGTGCAATTGCGTGGGAAGAGATCGTTGAGCCCATTCCCCAATAACCTTCCATGAGAGTCGCAACAGTAGTAGCAGCTTCTAGGTCTCCAGAGACACCAGATGAATTATCTCCTTCAAAAAACATGCGCTCGCCTACCAACGAAGCCAAGGAGACCATGATATCTGCTTCATATTCTGATCTCCATCGCGTAAATTGATCTTCAGGAGGAATCGATGCGACAAGACCTAAGAAATTACTTCCCTTCTCAATTGTCGCAATGTCTATTGTCAGATGTTGACGTATCTTGGCTGCTGCCACAGCGTGACATGCTTCATGAATTGCAACTGCATGTCTCTCACGCTCGATGTATTCCACGTCGTCAGGAGGCCCAAATTCCTTCAGCTGCTTAGCTCTGATAACATCACGCCACGTGATCACGTCGCGACCGTCGCGAATTGTAATGATGAGCGATTCGTTAACCAAATCTTTGATTGTCGCACCGGTAGCGTACGGCGTGATAGTGGCCAGTCGATCAATATCATCGTCAGTAAGTTGGTGTGATACTTTGTCAAAGTATCCCTTGTAGGTGCGAATTCGACCGGCTTTTGAAGGATAGCCAACTCGATATATTCGATCAATTCTGCCAGGCCTCAGTAACGCCTCGTCAAGAGACTCTGGCATATTCGTCGCCATCATAATTAACATCCGGTACTTTGGTGGATCTTTTGGTTTGAGTCCAAGTGTTCTTCGAACAGTACGATTGAAAAACCCTCGAGGCTTTTTCAACCCAGATATTTCTGTTAAGAGCGCCTGGAGTGTTCCAGAGCCTCCTCCACCTGTCATACCGCCCATACCTCCGCCAGCGACGAAACGCGAAAAACGCCCTTTGGCTGGAGCATCCTCAAGCGTAGACTCTGACTGATATGACTTTAGTACCTCAGTCATGGAAGCTGGACTGAGATAATTCAAGCCGTTACAACCCTGTGCATGATCGCTGAAAGAGAGCCCTGACATTCCTCCCCCACCGACTCCAGAGAGTGCACCGCGGCTGCCCAAGGAGTCTGCCTCGTCAAAAAATACAACCACTCCGCCGTATCGAACTGCAAGCTTTCTAAGTTTCCGGAATAGACCTTTAACTTTCATCGGACCAATACCCATGAACATATTGATAAAAGCGCTTGGATCCACAAACACAAAAGGATTCTCAGTCTCTCCTGCAACGGCTTCCGCCATCAGGGTCTTACCGGTGCCTGGTGGACCCCAAAGTAAAATACCTCCCGGAACATACCCTCCTCGCTCTTCTATCGCATCGGGATCCTTAAGGAAAATAATATTTTCTTTAATCCTTTCAAGAACAGCATCTTGTCCCCACACGTCAGAAAATCTGGTCTTCACATCTCCGGGGAAATAGACATCAACACCGCCTTTAGACAAAAACCAAAAAAGACCTACAAACTGAATAATTACAAAAAAGAATCCAAACGCCAACTGTAAAATCAAAGGCATGGACGCGTAAAGCGCAGCCGGAGCCTGAAAGAGCGCGGTAAAAATAGAGAGGTGATAGTGCGCGGCCAAAAATATATCAAGAATGAATAGGAGTCCAACTATTCGGGCCACTCGACTCAAACGGTACTTGGTCCAATCGTTCATATTTTCCGTCGAGATCGG
>JAJYGT010000094.1 GCA_021785005.1 Actinomycetes bacterium | reverse complement strand
AATCCGCGCCCTCATCTGTTTGCAGGGTTTTCCAATAGGCGATTGCTTCGTCGAGTTCTGGTCCTTTTGGTGCAAATGGTCTGCCTTTAATGTATTCAAAGGTGATTTCGTCGGGGGCTATCATCCCAGCTCGAGCACCCGCCTCGATGCTCATGTTGCAAATGGTCATTCGAGCTTCCATGGACAGCGAACGGATAGCTTTTCCTCGATATTCGATGACATAGCCAATTCCACCTCCGGTTCCAATTTCGCCGATAATGGCAAGGATTAGGTCTTTTGCGCTAACGCCTGGTGGAAGATCACCGTCGATTTCCACGGCCATGGTGCCCGGCTTTGCTTGCGGTAACGTTTGAGTCGCTAAGACGTGTTCGACTTCTGAGGTTCCTATGCCAAATGCTAAGGCTCCAAATGCGCCATGGGTTGCAGTATGACTATCGCCACACACGATCGTCATACCTGGCAAGGTCAAACCTTTTTCAGGTCCTATAACGTGCACGATTCCTTGATTGATGTCACCCATTGGGTATAGCTTGATTCCAAATTCGTCACAGTTCTTGGCTAGAACTTCTAACTGTTTTTTTGAGATTGGGTCCGCGATAGGTAGATTGATGTCTTTAGTTGGGACATTGTGATCGGCGGTAGCAATGGTTAGGTCAGGACGTCTTGGCTTTCTTCCAGAAAGTCGCAGCCCATCAAATGCTTGCGGAGAGGTTACTTCGTGAACTAGATGAAGATCGATATACAAAAGGTCAGGGGAATCCTGAGCACTTCGGACAACATGGTCGTCCCAGACTTTTTCACTGAGAGTTCTTTTCTTCAACCTAAATCCCTCTTTTCCCTTATGTAGCGCCATTCGGCTGATGCTGCCCAGGTTCTCCATCCAAGCCTGGTTTGGCTTGAATTCGTTTTGTGGTCAAACAGTTATGACTTGTTGAACCGCGCGAGCATTTAGACATAACATTCTAAGTTGATTTGACCGATGTTCGCGAATAGGAATTTTCTGTCTTGAACTATGAGGTGTCGGTAACGCTTACCTTAGACAGGTTATTTTCGACTCTGTTGGAACCTAAGCCGCTCTGTCATGGCCGTTATCGCATTAGAGTATTCGGTCTCAAGGTTGATTGAACTATAAGTGGCTAATACGTGAATTTTCCGTATAGCGTTAATTCTGTGGTCCATTCGTTAACAAAAGATGCGTTTGAACGCTTGAATAATGAGCTTGAAGATTTGACTACGCGTGGTCGGATTGAGATTGCAAAGGTGATCGAAGCTGCCCGTGCTCTAGGCGACCTAAAAGAGAACGGGGACTATCATGCTGCAAAAGATACCCAAGGCAAGATGGAAGCCCGAGTTCGCCAAATTCAAGAGTTGCTCAAAGATGCAGTTATTGTTGATTCGGATCAAAGATTTGAATTTGTTTCCATAGGTTGCATTGTTGGAATTCGTTACGCGGGTGACGATGAAGTTGAAACTTATGTTTATGGTTCAATCGAGGAAAAACGTGAAGGACTTCACGTACTGTCACCAAGCAGTCCTTTGGGACTTGCACTATCGGGTAAAGAAATAGGCGACGAAGTTTCGTACCAAGCACCTGGCGGAGAGCTAAAAGTAGTCGTGGTAGAAATACGCTCCTAAACTAGAGCGTAGCTTTTTTACTGTTTTGTTACAAGTAGTATCTAGCTTGTGCTATTATTAATTCAACTGCATTTACATGGAGAATTTCGTGAAGACTTTTGCTGAGGCAATTGCAAACATTGTAGTAATTATTTTATGAGCTTGTAACTCGATTTTACGAGATACAAGCTTAAAAGACCGGTCACCGTGAGTGAGCGGTCTTTTTTGTTGGATGCTTTACTAAACATTTATAAGTCAAAGCAGATGTAGGTTTCAATTGTGAAGATAGAAAGTTGTAGTGCACATGCCATATAACGTCGCACTCATTGGAGGAGATGGCATTGGACCTGAGGTTGCGCAAGAGGCCCTCAAGGTAATAGATGCTACCGGCGTCAAGCTAGACGTTACCTCATTTGATTTAGGTGCTGATCGATTTTTGCGTACAGGTGAAGTTTTGCCTGATAAAACTTTGGATGAATTGCGCGGGTTTGATGCAATCTTGCTTGGCGCAGTGGGTCCAGCTATTGGTTCAAAGGATATTCCAGCAGGCACGCTAGAGCGCGGACTGTTATTGAAGCTTCGCTTTTCTCTCGATTTGTATATCAATCATCGGCCATTTATCACGCCTAAGTCGCCCATTCCTTCAAAGTTTGGCGATGTGGATTTTGTTGTGATAAGAGAAAACACCGAAGGAACTTATGCCGGAGAAGGTGGGTTTTTACGCAAAGGAACCGACGCGGAGATTGCTACGCAAGGGTCAGTGAATACCAAATTTGGAGTTGAACGATGTGTGCGCTATGCCTTTGAGTTGGCAGCTATGCGTCCGAGGAAACACTTGACTCTGGTACATAAAACTAACGTCTTAACGTTTTCTGGTGATTTGTGGCAACGTACATTTGACGGGGTTGCTAGTGATTTCCCTGAGGTGGAGACCTCATATAACCATGTTGATGCAGCATGCATCTATATGGTTGAATCACCCCAACGTTATGACGTCATAGTTACCGACAACTTGTTTGGTGATATTTTGACGGATCTCGCAGGTGCGATTTCGGGTGGCATTGGGCACGCAGCTTCAGGAAACTTGAATCCAGCACGTACAGGACCTTCGTTATTCGAACCAGTACATGGTGCAGCACACGATATTGTCGGAACAGGCAAGGCGAACCCATCGGCTGCTATTCGATCAGGCGCGCTGATGCTGGAGTTCTTGGGAGAGCGCGAGGCTGCGAACAAGATTTATTCGATTCTTGGCGAATCAAGTTTTGACCAAGGTCTAACGACGTCTCAAATAGGGGATCTGATAGCAGAGAGGGTTTCAAATGCCGATTGAAAAGAGCAAACTAATTTGGATGAATGGACAACTTGTTCCATGGGATCAAGCGCAGGTTCACGTTCTTACGCACGGACTTCACTACGGATCGGGGGTATTCGAAGGAATTCGTGCTTATATGACACCTGGTGGACCGGCTGTGTTTCGTCTGCAAGATCACGTGGATCGACTGTTTCAATCTGCACATATCTTTATGATGGACATTCCATTCCCGCGTGAAGTAATTGCTGAAGGAATCCGTGCAGTTGTTCGAGAAAATGCGCTAGGCGAGTGCTATATTCGGCCGATTGTGTTCATGGGATATGGGGAGATGGGATTAAATCCTCTTTCTTGTGTTGCAGACGTTTCGATTGCCGCTTGGAAATGGGGAACATACCTTGGAGAAGAAGGCTTAGCCCGAGGCATAAAACTAAAAATTAGTTCCTGGACACGACATAATCCTAACTCTTTGCCTCCAGCGGCAAAAGGTACAGGTATGTATATGAATTCGTCGTTAGCAAAGGTGGAAGCTGTTAAAGCGGGCTACGACGAGGCCGTCTTATTGTCTCCACAGGGTTATGTGTCGGAATGCACCGGTGAGAATATCTTTGTGGTTCGAAAGGGACGCGTGTTTACTCCTCCGACATCAGCTGGAGCGCTTGAAGGTATAACTCAGGCGACCGTTACCTCTTTGGCCGAGGATCTGGGCTTTAAAGTTGAAGTGGAAAATCTTCTTCGCTCAGATTTGTATACTGCCGATGAAATTTTTGTGTGTGGAACAGCCGCAGAAGTAACCCCAGCAACGTCTGTCGATGACCGAGTTGTCGGTGATGGCAAGCCAGGTAGCTTTAGCAAAGCTATTCAGAGTGCTTTCTTTAGCGCTGTGCACGGAGAAAATGACAAATATCAAGAATGGCTAGATCATGTCGGCTGAGATTGATTTCTCTCTTCCCGAGAGAGTCGACATCTATGATACAACACTTAGAGATGGGTCCCAGCAAGAGGGAATATCTCTTACAGTTGATGACAAGCTTCGTGTAGCCGAGCAGCTTGATCGCCTTGGTGTAGCATTCATTGAGGGTGGTTGGCCGGGAGCTAATCCCAAAGACGTAGAGTTTTTTCGTAGGGCACCAAAAGAGTTGTTGCTTGACACGTCTACCTTGGTCGCATTTGGGTCAACACGACGACCTAATGGTGATGTTTCCACAGATGAAACATTGCGGAACTTGCTTGATTCAGAAACTAAAGCGGTTTGCTTGGTGGCAAAATCCTGGGATTATCATGTTCTTGAGGCGCTTAGGACCAGTCTTGATGAGGGCGTTCGAATGGCATTCGAATCCGTGCAATTTTTGGTCAACCACGACCGAAGGGTTTTTTTTGACGCGGAACATTTTTTTGATGGCTTCAAGCATAACTCTAAGTATGCCCTAGAAGTTTTACGAGCAGCTCAAGATGCAGGAGCATCTACCTTAGTCCTTTGTGATACAAACGGTAGTGCATTGCCACATGAAGTTGAAGGTGTGATAAAGACAGTTCGCGCTGCAACCGAAACAGAAATTGGCGTTCATTTCCACAATGATTCAGGGTGTGCAACGGCAAATGCCTTGATATCTGTGGAGCACGGCGTTACCCATGTCCAAGGTTGTATCAATGGATACGGTGAGCGCACCGGGAATACTGACTTGAGTGTCACAATTCCTAATTTAGCCATCAAAATGGGTATTGATGTTATACCCCGAGAACACATTAAACTATTGACGTCTGTTTCTAGACACGTTGCCGAAGTAATAAACATCGGGCTGGATCCGCAAAAGCCATATGTGGGATCGTCTTCCTTTACCCACAAAGCCGGATTGCACGTAAGTGCAATAGCGAGACGCAAAGATGCGTATGAGCACATTAATCCTGAGCTAGTCGGGAATGGTACTCGCTTTGTGGTGTCTGAAATGGCGGGCAGGTCTACCATTGCGATAAAGGCCGAGGAGATCGGTGTTGAATTGAACTCACAAGACATAGCTCGCGTATTGGGTCAGCTTAAGACCTTAGAGCACCAGGGATATCATTTTGAGACTGCTGATGGATCTATGGAGCTCTTGATGCGTGAAGCTACCGGATGGAAGCAGAATTTTTTTGAGTTTGAGTCTTTTCGAGTTATAAACGACTGCCGCGTCAATGAGGATCCAGTTACTGAGGCAACCGTGAAATTGTGGGCGAATGGTGAACGCCTAATAGCTACGGCAGAGGGAAATGGCCCGGTGAATGCGCTGGATGCAGCACTGCGCAAGGCGTTGACGCCACTGTTTGAGAAATTGTCGATTATGCACTTGACCGATTTCAAGGTTCGCGTTCTAGATTCGAGCAGCGGTACGGGCGCGAAAGTCCGGGTATTGATTGATTCGTCGGATCCTGATGGGTCCTGGTCAACAATTGGCGTGTCTCCCAATATCATTGAAGCTTCCTGGAAAGCTCTCCAAGACTCAATCGTCGTTGGCTTAATCAGATGTGCCTCACAAACATAGCAAATCTGGATGCGCTTCAAGTTTGTTGAAAAGGTCGTTTGAACCTAGATGTATTTCACAAGTGGAATTGAGTCGAAGTTCGCCTAACATTTAGTTATCTTGGACTAGGTCTAAAATTGACTGAACAGTCTCTGTTGCATTGCAAGATAGTGGAGTGGAAATAATTTGACACAGCCTGATTACGTACCTCTAGCGCCTGGCTCGCGTCTACGTGCTTTTGATGAACTAAAGACTCCGCAGCCATGGGTCGCTGATCGACCTTCGGAAATAGCACCGCTAAAAGGAACTCCGGCTGATCAAGGTAAGTTCTTGGGCACGCCAAGTCCCGGTGGAGGTTTTGCGCTCAAGCTAGCCAGGGTGGCACTCGAACTAATATCTTTAGATCCAAGCGAGCACGCAGCAGACATTGAAAGCGTCATTTCAGCAGTTGCGATCAAGCGTTCGGCTTTGTTTTCTAGAGCACCGACAATATATGACGTTAGGTTCGCGTTGAAGCTATTTGGCTACTCTAATTCCGAAGCTGCGCCACAAGAACTTGTGAAGTTTCGAAAGGATGTAATTTCAGGCGCTGGTCATGATTATTTTAGAATAAGACGCGTGATTGAGATGATTTCGACGAAGACCTTGGCGCTGGACTACAATGATCTTCAGTTCTCTTTGTGGCGAGATTATTTTGTTTTATAACCAAACTTTGCGCTTGTGTCTGACGTGTCAGATTGGATCATTCAGTACAACATCGACGTATTGCGTATCACGCATTAGAGTATGACTTCGTGAAGTCATCTTCGGATTCGATTGCATGGATAAGTGCCAAAGATCTTTTGCAAAGCCATAAAAGCGGAGAGCTTAGCAAGGGCGAAATCATCGATGCATCGTTAGCGCGCGTAAATGAGCTCGATAACGCTGGTCCTTGCCTGCGCGCCGTTATTTCTCAATTAAAAGAATACGTACCGGTGCGAGGAAGAAATCTGCCTGAAGGGGAGTTGAATGGTCTTCCAATTCTGGTTAAAGATAACATTGATACGAGTGATTATCCCACTACGGCTGGGTCGCTGGCGCTTGAGGGTTCCCATCCTTCGCAAAATGCTCCAATAATCCAAGCACTAGTCGAGTTGGGTGCAACCGTAATCGGCAAAACAAACCTTTCGGAGTGGTCCAACTTTAGAGGAAAGAACTCGATTAGTGGTTGGTCTGCAATAGGTGGGCAAACGCTAAATCCTTATGTTCTTGACCGGAGCCCAGGTGGCTCGAGTTCGGGTTCTGCTGTCAGCGTTGCTGCAGGATATGTTCCCGTAGCCTTGGGGACCGAAACCGATGGCAGTATCATTTGTCCAGCGGCGGTAAATGGTGTGGTTGGGTTCAAACCAACTCATGGAGTTTTACCTACTAAAGGAATAATCCCGATTTCGTCATCGCAGGATACGGTAGGCATATTTGCGAGATGCATATCGGACGTGGCGTTTATTTTTGGAAACTTACTTGATGTACTAGGTCGTTCAGCATTATACGGTGGAAGTTTTTCAAATGAGTACGAGAAATACAAGAAACTGCAAACAGCAGTTCGAATAGGTATCCCTCGCATTGGGTTCTTTGGGTATAGTGTCAAACTTGATCAAGTATTTGAAGAGGCGATAAATGCAATCTCAGCGTCCGGGGTGGAAATCGTGGACGAAGTAGATTTGAAGTTTGCAACTGACTTTTCGATTGGTTTGGACGACGAGATGCTCGTCTTTCTTTGGGAGCTAAATCGGGAGCTAAATAAGTACTTACACGATAGGAACGTGGAAGGGGTTCGATCAATCAGCGATCTGATCGGGTTTAACCAACGCCATGCCAAGGAGGAACTAGCGTATTTTGGGCAAGAGCACTTTGAAAAGGCATGTGCTTTAAACCACGAGATGTACGAGCAATATCAACAGAGTCAGACAAACAACATCCGCCGAACCGAAACTGCGATACTCAAAACGCTCACTTTAGCCGAGGTCGACGTGTTGTGTGTTCCGTCAATGTCACCCTCATGGGTTATTGACCGAGTCAATGGGGATGCTATAGCGGGCAGTGGCTATTCAGTGGCAGCAGTAGCTGGCGTTTGCTCGATTAATGTTCCTATCGGACTTGTAGGCGAGCTGCCTGTCGGTATGACTCTTATCGCGTCATACCATGAAGATGCTAAATTATTGGCAATTGCTGAGCGTCTCGAATCAATTCTTTCTGTGAGACTTAGACCAAAATTTTTCAAGTCAATTTGAGCAGTATGGTCAAGCGCCACTCGACGTTAGAGGTCAAAGGCATGCGGGCAGGGACGAGTCGGTAGCTAATTCCAAGTTGGCATGACCGTTGGCATTGACTTGAACAAAGATAAGCTAGTATGTACCTTTGCCGCGCTCGTAGCTCAATGGATAGAGCATCTGACTACGGATCAGAAGGTTGGGAGTTCGAGTCTCTCCGGGCGCACCAATTTTCCGATGTTGCTTTCCGTCGGTTTCTTCCGCAACAGGAATGTTGCGTTCTCGGTCTTACGTCTAACCCAACTTGGTAAGGTAAGTATTTAGCAATACCTCAACATCTAATATGGCTCTTGCGTTGGATGGTAAGCAAAAGCCCATGAGGTGCGACCCACTGTCGCCATCCCTTGGCGCATAACTTTGACTACATCTCGAAAAACTCGGTGGACCTCCGCTGGCAGAGGGACCTGCTCTCTGTCCCGACCCGAGCAAGAGATACGGCTCAGTATTACCTTCCGTGAAGCGGGCCAACTCAAGGAGCTTGTCCGAATCATAAGGGCTCTTCGGTCACATTCGTTTCTTGGCTGAATAGAACTGTGGTTCAAAGATTTCGGCGAGGTGGTCCTGAAATACCGAAATGATCAAAAACGCAAGAGCTATACGGTAACTAGCCTCAATACCATGGGAACGCTTCGACACCGACGTTTCCAAAACAATTTCGCCTCATTTAATTTCACAAGGTAGAGCACGTAACGTCACACTATCCCACAGAGATCGACGCGTAGATATGCCTATGCACAACTTTTGGCGACTTAGAGTTGATGTGGACGTGGAAATAGCTCTTGGACTAGGTGGCTGGTGTGAATATTGTTCTATCAACTTTGCCAGACATCACTGTAATGTCAACTGGAAACGCTCGACTGATTTGGCCCCAGTGCGCTTGAGCAAATTGGCCCCACCCATCGAACTATTATAACGAGCGCCATTTGGTCATTTGCAAGGTATCTAGAATTTGTTAGATTTGCTTTAACCTCTTGGCGTTTTGATTTATTGATGTCGGTACTTCGTTGGGGATATTGGTGGACAATTTGCTACTCAAAACGCCAGTTTCACTGATGGACAAGCGCTTCGCGTTGACCACAGCGTTACTGTCTTTGTCCACAATGATCCCCAAGTTTGTTGTTATTACCAATAATCAAATAAAAGCAGTGACTGGCGTAGGCATGCAATTCTCGTGGCCAAAGATATGCAATTCTCATGACCGCCAATGTGCAGTTCTCAATGGCCGTTGACAGTTGTCTACGGCCACGAATAAATGCATAAATATGGCCATTGGGAAATGCAAGGATATGGCCACCGAAGTTGCATGCTGGAACAACGCACAGTGTGGTTGGCTTTAATTTCTTACTTCCTAGATACCATGACCACCACCAGCTTTTCATTCAGCTAATGGAATTTGCACAACTTTTGGCACACAACCGGTAGGCACTTTCCGGGGTGGCGCTCATGGGAGGTGCGGGTGTGCGTTCCCCATCTGGGCGAACGGGCCATGCTTGAGTCTTAGATATTTGCCGTGAATCAGTATCGGTATCTGTGCTAGCCCAAGTCTGTAATCAATCTTGGGCTAGCACAAAGCTTTGCACAATTTACCGTGATTCGTTTCTTGTAACGTATTAACTGGCACGACTTTAGATGAGGGTACCCCTCTAGTTGCTAAAGATTGCCCGTTACGTATCGTCCAGTAATTCGCGGCTTTGTTTGAAAAATGACTCTTATTATTCTTTGTGGTCATGATTACTCGGACCAATTACCTTTTAGAAGAATTCTGAAACATTGGTAGATCGGA
>JAJYGT010000055.1 GCA_021785005.1 Actinomycetes bacterium | reverse complement strand
TCCGTGGTTTCCCAAATATGCGTTCAGCCAGGTCACCCAAATGGTTAGCCATTGCAATCGCTGCTCCGTCTGCGTCACCTCTACTTATTGCATTTAGTATTGCTCGATGCTCGTTAATTTGCTGGTTTCGTTCGATCGGATTCCTAACGTGAAGTCCATTGACGCACATCCATAGTGGGTGAATGGTAATATCGACAAGTTGTCTTGTAAGGTCCGCCAGAATGCTGTTTCCACAACTTAAAGCTAAAACGCTATGAAATTGGTGGCTAAGACGTAGGAACTCGTCAGTATTGTCTGTGTTAGCCTGCTTACCTTCAGCTTCGCATTCGTCGATAAGCTTTTCTAAATGCTCAGTTTCTTCTTTGGTAATTCTGCCGGCGCATAGCCTTGCGACCGAAGGTTCGATTTGAGTGCGTGATTCAAGGAGCTCGCGCGGAGGTGAATCAAAAAGGATCGGCGATCCGATTCTCCGTGTGGCACCATGACTAGTAATGTACGCGCCGGATCCCGGTCTAACGTCTATAACGCCAAATAACTCAAGTGCTAAGAGCGCGTCGCGGACTGATTGTCGACTAGTTTTTGATCGAAGAGCCAAGTCTCGTTCGTTGGGTAGGCGGTCCCCCGGTTCTAGTCTTCCGGTGCCAATTGCAGCTAATATCTCTTCGACTACGGCTAGGTATCGCCGACGAACTGCTGTGGCCTGCTCGGTCAAAACCCTTCCTCCTTGGTAGCTCGGTCAGTTTTTTAGTTTAGCTGAAGGTAATGTTCCAGCTTTTCTTTCGGTTTCGACGCCGGCACCAATTCTGTCATGTATCGTTCGGCGGAGGTTGTTGAATTCTGCGTCTGTGGGGTCACGGGGAAACTCGAAAGGAACTGCGATATCCTGGGTTATCCCACCCTTGGCCATGATTACAATTCGCGTACTAAGAAACAGTGCTTCTTCTATGGAATGTGTAACGAATAGCGTTGTTACGCGACGACGCAACCAAAGCGTGACGATAAGTTTTTGTGCTTCGCTTCTCACATAAGCGTCTAAGGCTGCGAAAGGCTCGTCCATCAATAAAACCTTTGGCTCCATAACTAAAGCTCGCGCGATTCCTACTCTTTGTTGCATGCCACCCGACATTTGGTGAGGGAGTCGATCTAGCGCGTGCCCCAGTCCTACCTCGCCGAGCTGTTCGGCCGCCCGGGCACGCCTCTCGCTGCGTGTCAGTTGGCTCGCTCGAAGTCCTTGCGCAACATTGTCGAGTGCATTTTGCCAGGGAAACAAGGTAGGCGCTTGGAAAACCACCGCACGATCTGGACCGGGTTTTACGATTTCGACACCATTTACGGTTACGCGTCCTTGATCCGGACGTTCAAAACCAGCTAAGAGTCCAATAAAAGTTGTCTTGCCTGTGCCACTAGGTCCAAGCAAGGACACAAATTCGCCGCTTTCAATATTGAGTGAACAATTCAAGAGGGCTTGCACTACGCGGTCTCCTTGCACGTAGTGTTTGGACACGTTGTTAAAATTCACGTGCGCCATTTTCCAACCCCCCAAAGACCAATCGCCGTCAGCGGCAGAATAGCTCCGATACCTATTCGCCTAATCCGTATTCTGTTAGAACGTTTTGTCATGCTACCAGGCGATGTACGAGGATGCCCAATTTGGGTGATTGAGGTATCCTTTGTGACTTCTAGAGGTTCAATTATTGATGTTTCGTTGCGAGTTTTCATTTCAATTTGTACTTTACCTGGGATGAATTAGGGCAATAGGACATTTTGGCTCAAGCAGGAGCACCAAGGCTTGTTGCACTTTGGGAGGTTGCTTGAACCAATGGGGTATAGTCGATGTGTGATTTTAGGAATGAGGTTGACAGTGGTGTAGATATGAGGTGTTGAGCGTACATCGAGGCGGCGATTGCTTGTACTTGTGTAAATGGCATACCAATTGCTGGAGTAAGTTGAGCCAATGCGGTATTTACGGTTGTAGCACCTAAATTGTCGTAATGTTCAACTGCACCAGCCCAGGCTGACTTGCCTTTGGGAGTCCTTAGATATTCGACAAGGGTATTCATACCTTTTGCAATTTGTGTTACTTCTTGGGGATGGTTTTTTAAAAACGATGGTGAGACAACCACGACATTTGTTAGATTTCCAGCGGCTTGATTATAAGGATATGCAAAGTGTTTTGCGTATCCGCTATTTGTGATGGCTGCAGCAAATGGCTGTACTGGAATGGCGGCTTGTACTGATCCAGATTGTAGAGCTTGAGCCATTCCCTGATAGGGGACATTGACGAAATTTACATCAGTGTTTGGATCAATTCCATATTTAGGGAGCTGCAGGCGAAGTTCAATGTCTTGCACCGTGCCAAATTGAGATGCAATCGTGAGCAGATGCCCAGATGCTTTATCAGCCAAGACAAGTGATTTGAATCCGGCCCAATCGTTCGGCGCCAAGTTTATATTATCAGCCAAAACGAAGTCAGAACCGCCGTTCACCTCACCGCTGATTGCAACAATAGGAATTCCTTTAGACAAAAAGCTCACCAAACCGGTATAGTCAATTTGTCCAACTTGCACAGCGCCAGAAGCTAACCCAGCCGTGAGATCGGTGAGGTTGCCAAAGGGTTCGAATTTCACAGTGTAAGATCCGATCTTTGGACCTAGCAATGACATTGCGAGACAGTGAGCGCACTCAGGTGCTCCAACTACGATGGTACCGCCAGCCGACGAAACAGATGCCGCGGGTACAGACGATTGTCCACACGCCGACACAACTAGTCCAAATGCACCTAGCAATCCAACTGACATCTTCAAAGAGAATGTTTTACCCGACTTCACTTGAGTGCCTCCCACTTATAAACCTCCCGGGCTGATTGCACCGAGAACACGTTAGAGATCAACCCTAAATGGATGAACAGTTAAAAATATGCGGAATTTGGTATATATAATATGAATAAAGTGGTCGAACCACTTACGCCATTATCGTCGCCGACGGGTTATCGTGCTTCGTGTCCGTGGTTTCCCAAATATGCGTTCAGCCAGGTCACCCAAATGGTTAGCCATTGCAATCGCTGCTCCGTCTGCGTCACCTCTACTTATTGCATTTAGTATTGCTCGATTTTCTTGGTTCTGCTAACACAGCCCGCGATTAACGTGCCTTATTTGCACCACGATTGAGTGACAGATTGATAAAAAAATGTGAAGTAGGTATACGTGATAATAAGTAATTCATTATCGAGCGGAACTTATTACCGCGAGGACAAAGGAAATATGCACTGTAATGAGCCTGTAACAGTAATTCGGTCGGAGCGATTAAGCTGATTACGTATACTTAGATTTAGTTAATACTCCAATAGAAGGGTTCTCTAAGGTGCGACAAAGACTCTATACAATGGGTGCGTTGGCATTGCTAGCATCAGTCTCTGCGGCTTGTTCATCGACAACTGCCAACAGTTCTTCATCGGTTTCAACAACGCAAGCACCGATCGCTGGCAACACGGTCAAGTTGGGAGTCGCTGAAATGTTGACCGGCTCCAGTGCATTCTACGGTAATGCCGTGCTTGCAGGTATAAAAGTAGGTGTTGCGAACCTAAATTCCGAGGGCGGAATTTTGGGGAAAAAAGTAGTTCTTGACGTTCAGGATAACGCTTCTAGTGATGCTCAGACGACTACGATTATGAAAAAATTCGCTGCCGACTCTTCGATCGGAGCAGTGATTCCGCCCACGTACCAACCCAATTTTCTGGCCGCATGTGCCGTTGCGAACAGCCTAGATATTCCTGCGGTTTCTGCTCAGTCAGGTCCTCCGCCTCAAACTTCAAACCCGGGAGGTTGGTGTTCGACCATGACCACCGATCCGGGTACTCAAATATCTGCAACGTTTAAGTATTTGGCAGCTAAAGGCATGAAGAAGTTTGTGATGGTTTACGACAGTCAGAATGGCTATGTTGCGTTCCAACGTCCGAATATTGAGGCAGCTGCCAAGGCCGGCGGATATAACTTGCAAGAGGTAGCGGTCACCACAGGGCAAAGTGACTACTCGCCGCAGATTTCAAAAATTCTAAGCGAAAATCCAGACGCGGTATTTCCTTTTATGGTTACAGAAGACGCGGCGCGTTTTATGCAACAAGCACGAGCACAAGGTTACACTAATCCATTCTTCGACCCAGTTAGTCAGTTGACCTCCACAAGGTTAATTAGTTTATCTGGAGGAGCAGCAGATGGTTTACTGGCCGCCACACCACAGTCAGCAGCAAATATTCCGTCTTTCCAAGCCTTTTTAAATGAGTATAAAAAGGTGACCGGTACTGCTCTTAGCGATCCTACTTACACCGGTTTTGGGTACGATGCGGTTAACCTAATAGCAAAAGCCATGACCCAAGCGCATACTACTACGAATCGAGCTGAGATAAAGGCGTCGATTAGCTCAATTACAAGTGCGTGTTTCTCAATTTGCTTTACGAATTCGGGACAGGGCGCGTTTTTGGCGCCGCATTTTTACTTTGATAAGCTAACTTCCAGCGGATTTGTACCTGTTTCCTAGGCATGAAAATACCAACTCAAATTGATGAACGAACTGCCAGGGGTAAACTGGGATATCTGGGTGTATGTGGAGTAAGTAAATCGTTCGGCGGCGTGTCTGCGCTCGAAGATGTTAGTTTTGATATCAAAGAGGGAACGGTAGCTGCTTTAATTGGTCCGAACGGCGCCGGTAAAACGACTCTCTTCAATTGTATTACTGGGTTTTTAACGCCAGACCGGGGATCCGTCACGTTTGCTGGGCAAAGGTTGGAACGCCGCTCGCCGCACCGCGTTGCTCAAGCCGGAATGGTTCGAACATTTCAAACCATTCGCATGTTTCCAGGATTAACGGTTTATGAGTCCCTTTTAACGTCGCATTCACGCCTTGGACGTACGAGTCGGACCAACGTTCGAGATCGTGCGCAAGATGTCATATATCGTTTGGAGCTAGAAGAAGTCGCTAATCGAATCTGTACCGAACTGCCTCTATTGGCACAGCGAAAAATAGAGGTTGCACGTGCACTTATGACAGAACCCTTGGCGATATTGCTTGATGAGCCGACGGCTGGAGCGACAGTTGGAGAGCGGTCGCAATTAGCTGAGCTCGTTGGTAGGTTAAAGTCTTCCGGTACTACTGTTCTTGTTATTGAGCATAATGTTCCTTTCGTTATGGACGTAAGCGATCAGATCGTAGTTCTTAACTTTGGAAAGCTAGTTGCGAATGGCACAGCAGAGCAGATTGCAACAAATCCTATTGTGCAGGAGATATATCTTGGATGATCCTAAAAGTGCGAGAGGTGTAATGGATTTCGTGGGTGTTTCTCGAACCGCGCTTGAGGTAACGTCGTTGTCCGTCAACTATGGAGCGATTCGCGCTGTGCAAGATGTTTCCCTTGATGTTCCTCGCCAGGGAATAACAGCATTAGTAGGCGCAAATGGTGCCGGGAAGTCTTCAATACTACGTGCACTGGCTGGTATCGTTCCAGAATGCCACGGTTCGATAAAGCTAAATGGAGTTGACGTCAGCAAGTTACCAGCACGAAAGCGGGTGATTGATCATGGAATTGTATTGGTGCCTGAGGGACGCGGAGTTTTTACAACCATGACCGTGCGTGAAAATCTTGAGCTCGGGTTGCTGATTGGAGATCGTCGTCGGGCGCTAGGTGCTACGACGACTTTCGATTTAGAAGAGGTCTACAACCTATTTCCGATTTTGCGTGAACGCGGAGACAAAAGAGCACAGTATCTTTCTGGCGGCGAACAACAGATGCTAGCGATCTCGCGTTCACTACTTATGTCACCCGCTTTGCTGCTGGTTGACGAACCGTCTATGGGTTTAGCGCCACAGCTTGTGCGGCGAATTTTCGATGTCATGTCGAACGTTTTTGCACAGCACAAAGTGACTGTACTTTTGGTTGAACAAGACACAAAGATTGCGCTTGAAATCGCAAGTTTTGCCTATCTCCTGGAAAGAGGTGTAATCAGCCTGGCCGCACCATCAGCTGTGCTGCGAGAGGATCCGCGGCTAAAGATAGCTTATCTTGGGGTTGCGTCAACGATTTTGTCTGGGGATGCTTCCGATAACAACAGGGGAAATCGCTAATGACTTACTTTACTCAATTTCTGATTGATGGCTTGGCAATTGGGAGTTTGTATGTGCTAGTAACCATAGGTTTTACGCTGGTGTTTGGCGTTATGGGATTATTAAATGTGGCGCATGCTGACCTTTATATGGTGGCTGTTTTTGTATTTCTGGGTGTCGCTCAAGATTTGCATTTTGGAATCGTACTCGGTGCCATTGCAGGTATCGCTGCAGCCGGTCTAGTCGGCGCACTGCTTTTCTGGCAGGTTATACGCAGAATTGACCGGAACCGAACATTGTCGATGTTTGTTGCAACTCTAGGTGTCTCGTATTTTTTGGAGAATTTAGTGGCAAAGTTTGTGCAATTTCGCACCGAAGCCGTGCCTCCGCTGTTTCAAAGCAAGTTTTATGACGTGAGCAATCTTCATTTTTCAACTGGCCAAATTGTCCTAGTGGGGTCGACGCTAATAATTGCAGTTGGACTAAGCCAGTGGCTGCGGCGTTCGAATACAGGAAAGCTTATGAGGGCGGTTTCGGAAAATACGCACTTGGCCGAACTCGTAGCCATAGATACAGTTCGAATTATGGCCATAGCTGTAATTCTCGCATCGGTAATTGCAGGGATTGGGGGCCTGTTGGTAGCTAATACCACGCTCAGTGTTAATCCGTTTGTTGCAAATGATGTGTCGTTAAAGATGTTCGCAGTCGCAGTAGTAGCTGGTGTGGGAAGCGTGGATGGTGCGTTAGTTGTTGGTTTGTTTTTAGGGATGATTGAATCATTGACAGTTGGATATTTTGGATCCCAATGGGAAACGGTGATCGGACTTGGAGCAATGATTATCGTGCTACTAGTTCGACCTCAAGGATTATTCGGCAAGAGACTCAGGGTTGGTTGAGATCATGACGCCTTATGTGCAATCAGTATTTACTACCGCATTAATATATTCACTTGTAACGATGGGTCTGTATATCACGCTCGCCTCGGGACAATTTTCTATTGCCCATGGAATGTTAATGGGAATAGGCGGGTACGCAGGTGGAATTGCTTCAGTTCAATTTCGAGTCCCGATGATTTTGTCCTTAATGGTTGGGGCTTTTACTGCGGCATTGTTTGGTGTTGTTATGGCACTTGTTTTACGTCGCACCAGTGGCGTGCTATTAGCGACGGTTACGATTGCAATTGGTCAGGGAGTATCGCTGACGGCTGCAAATTTAAATTCGCTCGGGGGTTCCCAAGGATATTTTGGAATTCCATTGACGACAAATCTTGCATGGGCTAGTGGTACTGCTCTCGTAGGGCTTGTTGGTTTGCTAGTGTTTCGCAAGACTCGCCTAGGTCTAGCGATGCTTGCCGCAGGTCGGGATGAAACGGTTGCGCAGTCGATAGGCATTTCAATCTTGAAAATTAGAATTTGGGGGTTTTTATTAGGGGGCCTTCTCGCTGGGTTAGGAGGTGTTTTATTGGCGCACAACAACGGGCTTATTGAACCTTCCGATCTTTCTTTTGCGAACGAGCCTCTCTTTTTTATATTTCTCATGGTGGGCGGACTCGAAACGCCCTGGGGCGCTCTCTTTGGTTCGATAGGCGTTTGGTGGTTACAAGAACTCCTGCGGTTTGGAAATTCCGGTCAGTTTTTGATTTTTGACCAAGCAGATCGCTATTGGATATTGGGACTGGTAATGGTAATAACTGTCATCGTGCGACCCCAGGGAATACTTACCCGCAAACCAATTGTGTGGAATCCAACGCGTCGCTCTTTTCAATTACTAGGCGTACTCGGACTATTCCGTGGGAGGCGTAGTGATAATACTTCATAGCTGTAATTATCGGTGAGATTGTCGTAATTAAGCGGTAAGCATGCTAAATCCTCACGTAAGCCGGCGGGATTGACTGTGAAAGGTTGGCACGCAAAGTGGAGATGTTTTGCGTTGTACAGAAACATCGACGATACTGGCAACGAGGTGAGTGTTGCTTGTGATATAAAAATACCCCAACATGTTTTAAGTTAACCAATCTGAAATGCTAAACAAAGCTAGCAATTCGGATCGGCATTTCCGATTTATTTATACTGAAGAGAATGATTTATGCGCATATTAGTGATGAATGTTAATACATCAAAATCAATGACCGATCTGATTGCCAAATCCGCTCGGTTAGCCGCTCATCCATCAACCGAAATCGTGGCGATCGAGCCAACATGGGGTCCAGCGTCAGTTGAAGGCTATTACGATTCATTTATAAGCGCGTCGGCTATTTTGGCACGTCTTTCGACCTACAATGAGCCTTATGACGCGCTAGTATGGGCGGGCTTTGGGGAACATGGTTTCCAGGGAGCACAGGAGTTTCTGAGTGTACCAGTGATCGATATCAGTCATGCCGCAGCGCATATAGCGTGTTTGGTAGGTCGACGCTTTGGTATAGTAACAACTCTAAATAGATCTCGTGCCCTTATAGAAGAGAGCCTGAATGTTGCCGGTCTGATGGGGCGTTGCGCGTCGATTCGTGCGACTGGTCTTGGGGTGCTGGAACTAGAGGCGAATCCAGTTGAAACCAAAGAACGTTTTGTGCTCGAAGCTTTGAAATGTATTGAATCCGGGGCAGACGTTATAGTTTTGGGGTGTGCCGGCATGGCAGGACTTGAGCGCTACATTTCAGCCGAGTTGGGGATACCGGTTATTGATGGCGTAGCTAGCGCGGTTAAGTTAGCGGAATCGTGCGTAAATTTGGGGTTACGCACTTCAAAAATAGGTGTTTTGGCAGTGCCTGAAATTAAAAATAGAATTGGGTGGCCTCCAATTCTTTGACATTTGCTGATTTGTGGTGAAACTTTACATTTGTTGCCGACCGCTTTCTTCGGTGTGAAACCTAGAGTTGCACGATTCAACGTCTCAAATGTCAGCGTTATTCTTTCGCTATGTCAGATGCGAATCCGGTTAAAAACTTATTCGGCAGTCCAATAACCTTTGGTTCGTTAATTGAAGTTCAAAAAAGATGTTACGGATGTTGCGTTTAGCGAAGTTTTCAGCAATTCATCAACTATTGGCTGGATTTAGGCGTACAGGCCACAAAGCTAACCTCTATCGACGGGTATCATTTTTATATCCTTGTCGTATCGGAGAAGTTTTATTCAGCGATAGGCGTGTTTCAAAGCCGCGATCGACGGTGATGATTCTTTTCACGTTTAGCGGTTGACCAAAATTCTCGAACACTTCCTAGGCGAATTTGTGTCGCATTGTCAAAGTTGCGAGGGTATAGATTTTCGGTAATTCACTAGACCATTGGCTGCTTAGAGCTCATTGCTGAATTCGAAGACTGACTTCAGTGAATATGGCATATGCGGTCTTGTCTTTTCTTATCTTATTTATCCTGTGTTTTCGTACGGATCGTGTTTGTTGCGAGTCATTTGCGTAAATTCCCTAGGTCGAGCTCCCAGATGTG
>JAJYGT010000149.1 GCA_021785005.1 Actinomycetes bacterium | reverse complement strand
TAATCGAATCAGTATTAGTTGCGACGACAGGTAATCCGCTTGACATGTATTCGAGAATCTTTAGGGGAGAAAAATAGAAACGATCAGATGGTAAATAGGGCGCCACACCAATATCAAGATGCGCCAAAATATCAGGTATCGAATTTTGATTCACAGCGCCGGTGAACTCTACCCAATCACGTGCGTCATACTGGTCGACAAGATTCATCAAGTTGTCTTTCTCGGGTCCGTCACCAACGATTTTCAACCGATGAAACAGACCTTCATCGTTTAATATTTTTGACGCCGAAACTAAAATATCAACTCCATGCCAAGGCTTTAGCGAACCGACAAAACCAATCCGAGGGGGGTTATTTTGCACACGGGGACAATCGAACCTCTTAGTGTCCACGCCATTTGGCACAACACGTACACTGATTGCGCCATTACGATACGCGTAATCGACCAGAGCATCAGAGACGACAATCACATCTGAACCGCTGATCGCATCGCGCTCAGCGCGATACGCCCGATCAATTTCCGACACACCAAAATGCGTTATCCGTTCATCAACAATTGGCGCGTTGATTTCTAGAAGCCTCTGTACACCCAGTTCGTCAGCCAGTAATTTCCCATAAGGGAAAAACATACTTAGGCGTTCGTAAATGAGATCCGGCTTAATCTGGGCCAAGATTTTTCTGGTTGCCTCGCAATAGATGCCTGCGGCTGCGATCTTGCCATTGTCGCTCTTAGAAGTAAGATTTAGTTCGATACGATGAATCGTCACCCCAGCGGGAACATCCCCAACGACATTTGATGCCAACAGGTGCACCTCATGCCCTTGATTTGCAACACTGTTGCAAAACTCTCGTACGTGTATCGATGCGCCTTTGGTGCCACCAATTGGAATGCCTGGGTCAAAAAGAACGTACGCTATTCTCACGCAACTACCTCATTGGGAGAATCGTTTAAGATCCTGGCTCCGTCGGCACCAACCACTTGAGCCATCTCTTTTGCGACCTTAGCAATAGCTGCGTCTTTTGAGTAATTTTCACAAACAACTTCACGCGCTCGTTGGCCCAGACGTTCCCGTAGTTGCCCATCGTTAATTGCGCGCTCCATAGCGAGTGCTAAAGATTGCACGTCTCCCGATTTCGCGATAAGGCCAGAAATCCCATTTTGAATCACCTCGCAAATTCCCTCGATATCGCTTCCTACTACACAAAGCCCTACTGCCATTGCTTCTAGTACGACGTTTGGGATACCGTCTTGATCGCCATTGGAAAGTACTACTGAAGGGTGCACAAAGACATCGGCGTTTTGCATTTCCGTCAAAACCACCTCTCGCGTCAACGCACCTAAGAATGAAACCGACTTTGATTGCCCGAGGGTGTCGACCAGGTGCATTAGTTCTAACTTGTCTGGACCATCGCCAATAATTCGAAGTTTCATGCTCGTCCCGCTCGAGTTAATTTGCGAAAAAGCCCTAATCAGATTGTTAAATCCCTTTTTCTCGACCAATCTTCCGACCGCCAGAAAAATTATTTCGTGTCCAACGCGTACAACGGGATTTTCGAGCGGCCTAAATCTATCTACGTCAACCCCATGATGAATAAGTCGGACACGGGATGTGTACCTTGAACCACCTGCCTGGTCTAAACGCTGAGTTATCTCGTTACGAGCCCTCATCGAACAAGTGAGTATAAATTCGCAAAACGCAGCTTTGCCCGCAATCGAATCAGGAGAGGAGGTATAGATATCTTTAGCATGACCAGCCATAGAAAATGATGTCTTGGTAAATCGTGCAGCAGTCAAAGCTGCTCTAGCAGGAGAGTGAACAAAGCCCGCATGTATATGGGTTACGCCTCGCCCCTCTAGATCTCGAACTAACCTAAAACCGTAATTAATATTTTTGACCGAAGCAAGAAGATATTTGGATCCAAATAGAACTTGGTAGCTTCTAACGTAGGCACTGGGTCGCGCCACGAATAGTCGAACATGGTTAAGCAAATCGCTAAAAAGTTGACGCAGCCCCTTCGAAAAATTAGGCTGACTCGTTGAGAGATACACAACTGGAGCTCGAAGCCTTGACGTATCAATATTGACTGTCTTCTCCGCCGGGTCCGCAAAAGCGTAAACTACCAAGGAGAATCCTTCTTTTTCAAGACCAAGCATCTCATCCAAGATAAAGGTTTCTGAGAGTCGCGGAAATCTCTTTAGAACGTACGCAATTCTCGTGGTAGTTCGATCATTGCTCATGGGTGTAGATCCATCATCTGCGAGGGCGCATTCCCAAGATTATTGAATCTATCAGGAACCAAGATTTGACTGGTAAAGCGCGGAATTGCTGATAAATTTACTTGAACCGAGATCGGCAATATTGGATTGTTCCAATATTTTTCAACTTGGACACAAATTTCGTGCTCTGACCACCTGGCATTTGTTGCTTCAACCACTTTACCAAACCCCAGGCCCTCAAAAATTCTGGCCCTGACAAGTTGTTCTTCCCTTGGGTAAGTACGTGGAAAATAAAGCGTAGGCACTCGCGCGGCCGATAGCTCCGTGATCGTATTATACCCAGCCATCGAAATGGCAGCACGAGCATTCAACATCAAGTCTTCAATGTTTTGAGCAAAATCAGTTACTACAAGGTCCCACGAATCTCGCGCTAGGGCGGTCAGAAACTCGACATCGTTTTTTTCCATGAATGGCCCGACGACCACCACGGCCCGAACACCGAGACGCCGAGCAACTTTAATGCCAGCTAAGCAAACTGCTTTTCCGTCACCGCCACCTCCGGCAGTAATTAGAAGGTGACCTAGATCAATTGATCCACTTCCCATGATTTCGCTTCGACGCGCGCTGACTTCTATAAACTCCGGTTTCCCGATATAAGAGAGGTACTTGGGTGCAAAACTTTCCGGCAAATTATACGCAAGTCCCAAATCAAAAAGATGCTTTTCGCCAAAGACAAATACTTGATCGTACAGTTCTTGAATTGCATCCATAGCACCGGTTTTCCCCCAAGTCTCAGCAACATTGTTTGGTGCGTCAATTATGTCACGCAAACCAATAATCCGAAGTGTCCCGGGACGCTGCGTCCTTAAATACTCCAGAACTGGGATCAATTCGTTCGACATTCCTAGCGGCGAGTGATCAACATAAAAAATTTCAGGATCAAACCTCTCAAGAACGTCTTTCATGATCGCTGCACGAGCACGCTTGATGAGCGAAAGTGGAATCTGAATTCCATGGCTCTCGTAAATATCTGGTCCTATTTTTACCACTGGAGGAAGCTCAACTAATTCAATTCCCGGAGTTTGGGCGAAATTGGCAGCCACTCGACTTCCAGTAACAATCACAATTCGCATATTGGGACTGCTTCGTACGAGCGCTTGCGCCAAAGCCAGGTTTCGTCGAAGATGTCCTAATCCATAAGTATCATGGGAGTAAATCACAATTCTCTTAGGCGAGTCTTTTGTCAATTCCTTCCGAGAGCCTGTTTCAAAACTCATCTCAATACCTCCACTGGGATATCACGAGAAATACGCTGCTCGAGCCACTGAAACTCCCGCGCTAATCCCTCTTCAAGGGACGTCGCGGGCGCGAAATGCAAATATCGTTGAGCACGTGAAAGATCTGCGCCAGTGTGCATAACGTCACCTCGTGCAAAGTCACCAAACGAAAGCCGCAAAGGTGCTCCTAATAAATTCGAAATTATTTTCATGACGCCTAACAAGGTGACAGTTGATCCACCTCCAACATTGATTGCCATGCCGCTAACGTTTGATTCACCTGCCGCGATGGTCGCGGTTACAATGTCATCAACAAAGGTAAAGTCACGACTTTGAGAACCGTCACCGTAAATTTCTATCTCACGGCCCAATAACGCAGACGTGATGAATTTTCTAAATCCCATGTCTGGCCTTTGTTCTGGGCCATAAACCGTAAAATATCGCAGCGCAACGGTGGAGATTCGATTCGAAGTAGCGCCAAGTACTAAATTTTCCGCAGCCAACTTCGTCTTACCATAAGGCGAAACAGGAGCTGGATCCAAGACCTCCAAAAATGGCCTCTGTGCATTCCCATAAATACTTGAACTCGAAGCGTAAACCAGTCGCATTGGTTGAGATTGATCAGACATCGCCCTTAGCAATTGCGTAGTAGCCACAATGTTGTCATGAACATACGAGTCGTAAAGGTCAAAGCTGGATCGAACACCTGCCCTTCCGGCCAAGTGAAATACCGTGCTTACGCCTTTGAGGGCACCATGAAGATCCGTTGATGCCAAATCACCTCGAAGAAATTCAAATCCTTCAAGCTCCTTTAGCTTTTCGGTTCGTCCTATTTTCTCCATGGGATCGTACGAATTCGTAAAATTATCGATACCAAGCACCTCGACTCCATTTGTCAAGAGCCGCTTTACTAACGTGGAACCAATAAATCCACCAGAACCGGTCACTAAAACCCGTTTCATTGTCACCTTCTTTGCATCAAGCAATCTGCATTTGACAGCTGAAGTAAGTTTCGGTCATCCGAGTTAGCCAATCGTGACTTATTGGTTAGATTTCACTTATGGTCACAGCACCCCAAAAATAAGACGGATCACACATTCACGCAAAATAACGAGTAAAAAGTTTCAGTCTTGATCCGTGGAATCAAAGTAAACCAGGTTAACAGCTCATAAACTCAGAATTACGAACATGTTTCTGTTGCGTCTCGCCTGACCTTTAGGTCAGAATCAGTGAATTTAACTTCTAAGACTGAAGTGCGCCCGCTAACAGCATTTATTCGATGACGAATAGGCCGTCTGCCGCAAAACTGGCACTTCACGCAACATCAATACACTAAAACTAACAGTCGACGCAGAATCAATTGAGAATTTCGAGTCAAGGGCCGATCCAAAGCAAGAATATAAAAAATCCCGTGCGCAAATCATAAGAAGGTATTTAATATTCGCGTCGGAACTTCATTACGAAATACGGACCAATCTAAAAACCCGACAGGCAGACGACCGTGACAATGGCAACCTACACATTACGACCAATTGAGCGCGGCTCTGTGCCGCAAATGAGCGAAAAGCCCTAGAGAATTTGCTTTCATAATCCGGCTGAATCGATAAGAACAAAGGTTTTCAAAAGCGGATATGCATCGCGAATGAAGTCATAAATGCGTCGCCAAAAGCATGCCGCGCCGCTCATAATGAGATCAGCGGTTTAACTCTGTTTATTTTAAGCAACGTCTGCCAACACCAAGTTTTCAGAACTCGTTTTTGGCAAAATCACCCAAAACTCAAATAACAAGCTAGTGCAGGCGTTTGTCTTGTCCGAAATGCTGGCGCTTATCACGCACATTGTGCCTTGGTAGCTGCCATATCCACTAAGTTCTCACCAAAAAAACCTCGGTTTGTACTTCCTCTAAAAGTTTCAGGAACTTCGCAGTAAGGTACTTACAAACATTTTACAAAAAACCAAATCGTTTTCATTCACACCTGACGATGTCGGCGGCAGTAAAAATAAGAGAGCCGAAAGACACATCATGTAAAAACTTTTCTTGATGGTTGAGCACTAACAAAAACAACAATTTCTAATTGCTTGCTCATTGACCAAAGAGTGCGATGCATTCAGTCGCGCCCACAAGCAGCCCTGGCTAACAAACAGTTGACTGTTCGGGGTTGACTGTTCGGGAAAAAATGTTTGTCTTTGACGTTTGCGTAGTTGCCAGTCTCGACAAATTCGAATCATGCATGACCGAGTACAAAAACGTTGGGAGAAAACAACAATAGCAGCGACGCAAGTCCCAACGAGACTTTCTACCGCTGCTATTATTTCAACTAACTAGCTAAACCAGTGGCTTAGCTAGTTAAATTACTATCTGCGCGACGAAGCGCTATCACATTGGCATCTATCCGCTGGACGAATATGTCCGAGGACTTGCTCAACATGCATTCCGCATCCGGCCCAGGTCTGTTTCTTACATTTTCCACAAGTAATAGCTCTACACATACCCTACAGGGTATTCGAAATTCAACAAATATCCGTACATTTGCAGTAAATTATCAAATTACCTGGAGTTTTATTCAGGTGGCGTAACATCGACATGTAATTACTCGGCATTTTAATGCCTTAGATCTAGCCCGAATGGCGACTCCTACAACAATCTTTTTTAGCACTGCAATAACATTTGATGGCGTGGCAAAAGTACTAATTACATGATTAGCAAATCAAGTCGCCGGAGATATCAACGCTGCAATCGCTTACATCTACGCTTTGCTGGTTGCAATCTGAGTTATCTCATCTTTCCAAGCGACAGTGTTAAAAATGATCGATTATTGGCGACACTTACGTCCACAAGGGGTACGTTGGCATTTAGAGCTCGATGATGCTCTTTCTGAAACGCGATAACATCGGTCACATTATCTCATACCGTAAAGTGAAATCATCATGATCATACACATACGTTGACTCACCACTATGTCAAGACATGACGAATACTACAAAGACTTAAAAGTCTACTTTAAGTCCACCCGAGAGCAAATCCTAGCTAACAGGTACTACAAATCTATCGAGTATCCGCACCGCGGTATGCGCTGACACGCCGCTCAAAAATTGTAACAATCAATCTCCAGCCCAAAAGTGGGACACCCAAAAATGCCAAGGACACAAAGAAGAAAATGATAGTACTCCCCTGGCCGACAATGAGTCTTAGGATCTGCCCAACTACAACAGTTGACACCCATATCGAGACACCTGCTGGAAACGATTCGTTCGGTTGACGCCAAGCTCTAATTGCAATCCATCCCACCAAGGTCCCAATCTGAAATGGAAGTGCTGTCGACAGAATCCCCATAACTGATTCGCCGTACCCGTGCGACGAACGTCCAATCACAACAAAAATAAAAACTGACACAATATCGACTAAGAATGCTGCAAATACCTTTACCGAACTTTTCATTATGCGAGCCAACCTCTTCTTAGACAACGACCACCGTGGTGTTTGGCAAAAAGTCGAAAAACAATATCTCATCGTGCCTTGTCTCGAAATTCTAGCAATGCGTCGGATCAGTCAAGCAAATCAATACGTACATTCAGTGTGTTTCTAGTCCCCCAAACTTACTAACTAAATCAACATCTTTTTCCCAGCGCCTAACTCAACACTAAACCTGCCATTTATTACAAAAATAATGCCGACGCACAGGCGCCGGGTGACCCAAACTCGACCTGATCTACAAGATCAACATATACAGAATGGTTGAAGCGTAAATGATCAGTCAAATCTCGAATACAAATTCACCTGCGTATATAACACTATGAATCGAAAACCTTTTACAAAGCGAACCAAGCAAACGTTATTGACGTATACAATTTGATCATGCCTCTAATGTTCTTAAATGGTACCGCTATGTCTGGTCAAAAAGATTACAACTCCCACACCGGCTCCAATTTTTTGGGCCAGGTTCGATCCAGCGCAAGCTACCGATTCTTTGTCATACGGGACGAATTTCCTGGTCTATATCCAGTTTCCCAAAATGGTCGATCGATCCTTGGCGAACTGTATGAAATGTCCGACCGAATTCTTAGTGAATCGCTCCTTCCAGCAGAGCCCAAGGAACTTAAACTTGGTCAAATTGAATTAGAGGATGGCCGGAGCGTCTCTGCAATGATACTCCAAACGGATCGTTTAGCCTCAGGTGACAAGGTTGTAGATATCTCTGAGATAGGGAGTTTTAGAATCTATCAAGCATTTCTCAGAGACAATTCAAACATTAAAGTATTACTAGGTCGAAGCGATATTGAAGCACTCGCTGACCAAAGACCCTTAAACCTACTTTAATACCGTGGATTTCGATACCATTACGATAGACGGATCTCGCCTTTTAGCCAGACTGGATGAGCTTTCTAAAATATCCGCACCCGGCGTTGGCGTTACGAGACTTGCCTATAGTTCACAAGACATTGAAGCACGCAAACTACTCGGTACATGGATGAAAGATGCGGGTCTTACGACTATTACAGACCCCGTAACAAATCTCATTGGTACGCGTTCGGGAACAGGATTGTGTCGCAAAATAATAGCTACCGGAAGCCACACCGATAGCGTGGTCAATGCCGGCGCGTTAGACGGTGCATACGGTATCGTAGCGGCCATAGAAGTTGCAGCAGCACTTCGCGAACGAGAACTCACTCACGACCTAAAGATCGTAGGATTCTCCAACGAGGAGGGCGCGCGGGGATCTGCCGGGACATTTGGGAGTTTGGCAATTGCTGGGCAAATCGAACCAGGTGATCTCGAATCTGTTGACGTTGAAGGAATGAGCATTGCCAAGCGCATCCAAAACGCGCACGGATCGCCTGAACACCTAAAAGATGCGGTTTGGGAAGACGAGATACTTGGGGGTTTCATCGAACTACACGTGGAACAAGGACCGATATTGTCGGTCGCTGAGATCCAAATCGGAGTGGTCGAAGCAATCACGGCTCAAGGACAATTTGAAGTTGAGATAACAGGTACGGCAAATCACGCCGGCACGACCCCGATGTCCGCTCGAAGTGACGCTCTCGTCGCTGCAGCCCACGCGATACTTGCAATCGAAAGTCTTGCAAATCCCAGCTCAGATCCACAAGCCACGGTGCGGGTCGCAACTACAGGACGGATTACAAGTGAACCTGGGGTACGAAACGTAATTTCAAATAGAGCAGTCGTTACAGCAGATATTCGAGATACTGATGTCACCAAGATAAAGCGCGCGACGCAAAAACTAGCCTCAAAACTCAGTGCGATAGCGAAGGAGACACACACAGAAATAACATTGCGCCAAGTTCAACTTCTAGATGGAACTCGATGTGCAACTGAAATAGTGGCGGCCATCGATTACGCATCTAACTTATTGGGAAAAGCAACACTTCGCATGGTAAGTGGTGCGAGTCACGACAGTCAGTCGATTGCCAAAATAGGACCAGTTGGTATGATTTTCGTCCCGAGCATCGATGGCCTCAGCCATTCGCCCAAAGAATCCACTTTGCCCGAAGATCTTATTGCTGGAGCTCAGGTGTTGCTTCACACGATTCTTCGCTTAGATACATCTTTGGGATGTCGTGACAATCCTCAAACTAAACAAAAATGGATTCGGGGAAAAACCTGATCACCTAATATATTTATCGTGCACATATCGACAAAGAGGCAGTGCAATTAAATGGATGCAACATATCAAAATTACAACAGGGATTTAGTCGGGTACGGTAAAAACCCGCCGAATCCCAAATGGCCCAATGGGGCAAGACTGGCCCTGCAATTCGTGATCAATTACGAAGAAGGTGCAGAGCGGTGTGTTCTACACGGCGACTCACATGCCGAAACATTTTTATCAGAGCTAAGCAACCCCGAACCATATGAAATGCGTCATATGAGCATGGAATCTATATATGAATACGGATCGCGAGCTGGAGTCTGGCGATTACTACGCACTTTTGACCAATATCACGTTCCCGTCACCATCTTTGGGACCGGTATGGCTCTGTTGCGCAACCCCGAAGTAGCCGCTGCTTTTTTATCTGCCGGACACGAAATCGCATCCCACGGATGGCGATGGATCAACTACCAGCAAGTTGACGAAGAAACCG
>JAJYGT010000042.1 GCA_021785005.1 Actinomycetes bacterium | reverse complement strand
AAGCGTTCGCTAAAGGTTTGGTGGTGTTGGTGTGCCAACAGAGTCGTTGGCACCAAAACCGCTACTTGTTTATTTGACTGTACTGCTTTTGGTATAACAGTACGAGCTCCTGGGCTATTCTCTCGACCGTCTTTTTGACTCGGGCTTTGGTTTTGTTCCATTCGGATCCTCCAAGACGGGAAAGTGTTGGCTTCTCACCACCTGAGTAGGGCGTGATGACAGAAAGTTGATCCGTCGGCAAAAAAAGCTTTGCCCCGTCTCGATATTCGATTTCAAGGTAATCCCGTTCAACGCCTGACACTTCGCGTCGCGTCATCCCCAGATACTTTCCAACGCCGTGAAAATCATGCACGACATAGCCACCCACGCGCAGGGATTCATATAGCGCTTGTCCTGCACGTCTGGATATATTCGAACTGCGGACTCGGCGCAGGCGGCGCCCAGTCAAATCAAAGGGAGCAGCTATTACTAGTTTTGCATTGATGCTACGAAAGCCCACCTCGATATCCGACACTACGCATCCGACTTTCCCGGCGTAATCTTTGGTACCAGATAAGAACCTCAATAACTCATCTGAGTCTTTGATCGCTATTGCTCCAAGCCCTGCTTGTTTTATGGAGGTAATCATACGATTCGCCATGCTAGGAGAGTCAGCCGTTATGATGACTCGAAAACCGCTTCGAACATCTGACCGCAACGAGCCAATTATTGTTTCTTCCCGAAAATCTGACAAAACGTAGGGCTCAAGGTCAACTCGCATGATGTCAGAACTTTTAGCTACCGAGTCTAAATTCAGCACCTTAGGCTTGGTCATTAAGACCTG
Source organism: Actinomycetes bacterium (assembly GCA_021785005.1). Classification (GTDB taxonomy): domain Bacteria; phylum Actinomycetota; class Acidimicrobiia; order Acidimicrobiales; family Acidimicrobiaceae; genus Acidithrix. The sequence continues at coordinate 8,968 of JAJYGT010000042.1, read as the reverse complement.
ATCATCTAATCGGTTGAACAGCGACACGTAAATGTCCTCATCAAGAGCGAGTTCCCACGTAGGGGCCAGCAATTCAAGAAGTGCTCGTTCCTCGTCTAACAGAGTTGTTATACGATCGTCAATCCGGTTCTTATCCCTAAGAACCAAAATGTCATTCGAGCTTAGCAAACTTGAAACTGAGCTAGAAAATCTGGTAAAGAACGGTCCCCAGGACTCCATCCCTTCAAAAAACTCTCCCCGAGTAAATCTTTCAAATACGTGCGATAATTTCGGAATCGCGCTTGAAAGCGTTATTGCCTCATTCCTAATTCCTTCGATAGGTCTCAGCTCGCGCGCTGGGTGCACCGTGACGGTGTCTAACGCTTTACCACTGCGTTGATCAGTTAGAGAAAACTCTTTTATGGTCTCGACCTCGTCGCCAAAAAAATCTATTCGAATCGGCGTATCCCGATCAGCCGGAAAAATATCTAGAATTGATCCGCGGATTGAGAATTCTCCTGCTGCTTCAACTTGATAGACACGATCGTATCCGAATTCATACAAAACCTTAGAAATTGTATCCAGGTCTAGATTCAAAGCCGGTGAAAAAAATAATGGGACGTACTCGAGCAACTCACGGTCGAATCGCTGCGCGTAGGATCGCGCCGAAAACAGAAAAATCTTATTAGGGTCTTGGCGTGCTTGGCTTAGGTTCCAAAGGGCTGCGACCCGTTTTCCCATTGCTTCAACTCTCGGAGATACGCGCTCAAATGGTAACGTTTCCCACGGCGGCACGACCGTAATATCAATACCGAGATTTAGGGATAACAAAGCTTCAAATAGATCTGCTACTTCTGCCTGGCTAGGCAACACCATTACGATGCGTGAGCGATCAGTAAGTGCAGCACGGTCAGTGCGGAAATTGACGAGTATCCAAGCTAATGCCGACTCACTTGCCACAAAGGTTGACGAGTCACTGTCCGCCAAGTTTTCAAAAACCTTAGCTCGTTGCAATTCACCTGCAAGAACTGAAATTATAGACATAGCCGAGGACTTCTCTACTCTCGATTTACGTCATTCATAGCCGGTTCTACACCTTTTGACAAAGCGAGTTCAAGCGCATCGGCTGCAATTGCTAAAGTGTCTGCAAAACCCTTCATGTCGTTTAATGTAAGTTGAGCCAGCACATAATCCACAACGGACTGCGCACCAATTGGTCTGCCAATACCAATTCGTATCCTGGCGAAGTCTGCCGTACCCAATGCAGCCACAATTGACTTTAAGCCATTATGACCAGCAACTCCCCCACCTAATTTTAAACGAACTGCGCCTGGCGGCAGGTCCAGTTCGTCGTGGATAACAATCAAATCTGCGGGAGACTTTAGTTTGTACCTGCGTAAAAGGCCTTGCAAAGCCAATCCTGAATTATTCATATAAGTCTGAGGAAAAGCGTAAGCCACGACATCAGTGCCATTGCGGTATTCAGCCAGGAGCGAGCGACTTCTTAAGGAGGGAATAAGTTTCAGGTCAAGACGCTCACACGCTTGTTCAAGTACCAAAGCTCCCAAGTTATGTCTTGTTCTAGCGTATTCTCGACCCGGGTTACCAAGGCCCAACACGACCCTTACGGACGTCACAGCTAATAGCCTACTCTGTTGGTTCTAATCCGGCCTCTTTGGCAACAACTACATCGGCATCAGTGAGCATCTTTACCGCTTTAGGCATTTTAACCGCCGACGCGACGACACTACCCTCTAACAGCATATCTAGTGTAACTTCAAGATTGGGAGGTATCGCGTTGGCTGGACCTTTCACTTCAATCGCTTCGATCGTCAGCTCTAGACCCTCGGCCGCAATCAGTAGCACCGATGCTGAGACCTCTTCGGTCGCACCTAATCTCTGGAGATCAATGTTTAACAAGATTCGCTTTACCGGATCACGTTGAATAGCTTTGACTAGAGTGGTGACAATTTTTCCATCTAGTTCAATCTCCAATATCGAACCGACGACTTTACGCTTGTTGACCAAAGCATTCATTTCACGCACCGGTACGGCAATAGATACCGCCTCTTCACCTGAGCCGTAAAGAGTGGCAGGAACAAATCCTGATATGCGCAAACGGCCCGAAGCGCGCGACCCTAATACTCGGCCTTTTGTTGCTTGCAAAATTGAATCAGACACTATAAAACCTCATAAAAAAATGGAGAACAGGATATTCATCTAGCAGAAATCCAACCCAAAGCATACTAATGGCATCTTTGCCGTTATCGGTCTAGAATCAGTTACACGCGCCGATACACCACATGTAACCTCGGTAAATTTTTACGCCATCATCTCTTAGGACAGGTTTTCTCCACCAAAAATATCGGACACGGACGTGTCCTCAAAAACTGCACCTATTGCCTGCGCGATCACATTCGCGATCGACAGGACTTCAATCTTGCCAATATTTCGTTCCGGTAGCAAGGGAAGCGTGTCCGTGATCACAACTTTTGTAATTGGCGATTCTGCGAGTCTCTTCGTCGCCGGGTCGCTAAGCACACCATGGGTCGCCATTGCCCACACTTCATCGGCGCCTTGTTTCATAAGCAGCTCAGCCGCAGCACAAATAGTTGAAGCGGTGTCGATCATATCATCGATTATTACACAGCGCTTGCCCACGACATCACCGACAACATCTAGGGCTTCGACGACATTCGCCTTGCCCCGTGGACGTCTTTTATGAACAAATGCTAACTCCATATCCAGATATAGGGAGAAACGTGAGGCGACCTTTACTCGACCGGCGTCCGGGGCGACTATCACCGTATTTTCGGTGAAGTTTTGGCGCAGATAATCAATCAATACAGGCATGGCGGTAAGATGGTCTACAGGACCATCGAAAAATCCTTGAATTTGACCTGAATGCAAATCAACTCCTATAATGCGATCCGCACCAGCCGTACCTAACATATCTGCAACCAATTTCGCTGTTATTGGTTCTCGTCCAGATGCCTTACGATCTTGCCGAGAGTAGCCATAGTACGGACACACGGCAGTAATACGCTTGGCAGAGGCGCGCTTCGCGGCATCGATCATATTTAGCTGTTCGAAAATTGCTGTGTTCACTGGATATGCATGGGACTGAATGATGAAAATATCCTTGCCACGGATTGACTCTCCGAACCTGCAATAAATCTCCCCGTCCGCGAATTCCTTTAATTCAACTTGACCAAGAGGCACATCTAAATGCATGGCAACATCTAAAGCCAGCTTCGGATGAGATCTGCCCGAATATATTTCCAGCCGTTTACGAGGAACTAACTCCACTATCTACTCCAAAACTACGAATGAGCCGGTACTCGAATTTGCGGGAACTTTCGCGCCAGCGCGCAATACAGCATACGGACCAACAACGGCATCTTCGCCCACGTGACATTCTTCGATATCTGACCTAACCACTCGCGCACCATCGCCAACTGTCGAATTACTTATCCTAGTCTCAGGTCCAATTTCAGCTCCAGTACCCACAGAGGTACGGCCAACCAAAAATGTCCCTGGCCAAATTGTCACATCCTGGCCGATGTCAACCGTTGAATCTATGTAAATACTTGCCGGATCCACCAGATTGACCCCACGCGACATAAAAGACGCGTTGATGCGCTCACGCATAATTCGCTCTACGAACGACAACTGGTTTCTGTCATTCACACCGTTTACTTCGTTGGCATCTTCCACGCGAAACCCCGCAACACCATAACCCGCGCGCACTAAAATCTCAATAACATCGGTCAAATAATACTCCCCTTGCGAATTTTGATTATTTAAGCGTCTCAGCGCTGGCAAAATTACATCAAGGCTGAAGGCATATACAGAGGAGTTGACTTTGGTTATTTCAAGTTCTTGCGAACTCGCGTCTTTGTGTTCAACAATTCGTAAAACCGTATCGGATTTACCAAAAATGAGTCTACCATACCCAGACGCGTCTGGCAATTCGGTGTACGCAACATTCACCGCCGCGCTACCCTGTGCATGACTTTGCAAAAGTGCTACCAGCGTACTGGATCGAATCAACGGCGTGTCCCCTGGAAGCACAAGTACTGTTGGTGGCAATTGCCCCTGAAACGTAATCGGATCTGGCAAGGCTGTCATAGCAGCCGCTACCGCATCCCCAGTTCCTCGCTGAGACTTCTGTTCAACAAAATTCAAACGAGCACCTAATGGGGCGTAACGGGTGAGCGATTCCACAACTTCGTCAGATTTAAAGCCAACGACAACCACAATTTCTTCAACACCCGCGTTGAAGACTGAATCGATAATATGGGCAGTCATCGGTTTGCCACAAAGGCGAGCGAGGGGTTTCGGACGCGATGAACGCATTCGCGTACCTTCTCCTGCCGCCAAAATTACCGCAAACGCTTGCCGTTTTGCACCTTCCATCAATTCACCACTTCCCAACAAGTTTTCTACTTCTGAATCTAGGCGAAAAGATGTCGAATTTTCGCCCGACGTAGCAATCTATGGCAATTTCACTAAAAGAACTTTGCGGTTGTCAATTAGATAACGTCAAATTAATTTTGCGCATATTTATAGTATCCTAGGGTACTTATCGGTGACCCAGCGTTGGAATGACTTCAATTGAACTCACACTCTGACCAAAGCTAGTAAGTGAAATAATATCGTTGGAAGATATCGCAGCATTTGATACCTTTGCCCACGAAACTTTCGCATTCGTAAGCGCTGTCGCACTTATCCTTAAAAATCTGAGCTTGCTCGGTATTGAAATCCTCAATGCTTGCGCAGGTGCCGTTGGAGGCCGATCGTCTACAACTACTAGCGACCAACTGCCCTGTTTCTCGGTTGCCAGTGCCACAATACCTTTGGGCAACCCGCTGACCACGTGCAACACGGAACCAGGTCGCACAAATTTTGAGAAATTTCCAAATACGAAATACCTCTTAGTCAAATAAAACTTCTGATTGCCATCATTTAAAAAATTAATGTCGTAATAGATTAAGCCGTCGTTACGGCCAAGAATATTTGCGTTATCAGGACATGTTGGCGCAGCTGCTGGGTCACATCCAAGATTGGGAGATATCGCGGTCCACCAATCAAAAGCGCTGTCTCCTCCGAAAACAAAATCGTTATAGATCGACTTGGCTAGCCACATGCCCTGGCGCATCGTAGGGTCGTATTGATATCCAAACTTGGAGCCGTTGTAGCAACATATTTCAGTCATCCAACTCTTCATACCCAGTTTGAACACTTGCTTTTTCATATACGAAAGCACGCGTGGACCTGGATAGTCGTAGCTATGGTGCGCCAGCACCGCTACGTATTTCTTTGCTCCAAACCGATTTATCCACTTGGGAAGTTCAGGAAGCATCTGGAAAGCGATTTGCGATGATTCATCTGCAATAATGTGACACCACGGCGCGCTACGTGCAAGCTCTGGTCCCAAAACTGAAATAAGCCGAGCGCGCTCTACTATCGGTACACGCATTCCCTCTTGCTTGCAAGGTGCCATTGAAAAGTCTGGTTCGTTAAAGGGAGAAACATAACTCAGATCAATTCCAAAATTACTCTTTATCCCTTTTACCACATTTACTAGATATCGGGCATAAGCATTGATATCCTGGGGATTCAACTTACCGCCGCAGTTCAGGCCGTTCGTCGTAAATTGTGAAGGTGCGGAATTGACAAATCCTACAAGCCCAGACACGCCGTATTGGCGCGCCATCTTGAGAAAAAATATGCCAGCTGGGTCGCTGGTGAAGTCGTAACTCCCATTATCTTGCAAAAAAGTAGGTGGCGCTTTCCAAGGCGTCGTAACACCAACACCTCCGCCGCCGATATTGTAACGAAACTGGCTAAGGGCTAGACCTGATTTTGAAAACAAAAGTTCGCCGACTCGAGCCCGGGACAACTTTGACATCAAATATATTGGACCGGACCACCAAGCACCTGAAGCACCTAAGCCGTCAATTGTTTGAAGATCCGCTGCGTCGATTTTAGCGTTCGGAGTAATTGTAGGTGGCTTGTTAAGCTGTTCGATTTTGAGTACAGCCAGGCTCACGAAAAGCAGAGCCGATATTACAAGTAAAATTACAAGCAACCTAGACGCGGGTTGCGACTTAGCTATATCCTCCCTCGCTGCGGGCTCAACATCGTCGGTCATCTCTGACAAAAATTTACCCGAAAGTACAGCTTTTTAGACATACACGACGTCTTCTAGGTGAAACTCACCTTCCCACGACGAATTTTTGATGAACGATACAGACAAAAAAATGCCAAGCGTCAGGCTAACGGTGGAGATTACTTCACATTGTTTATTATCGGCATAAAATATACGTATTATGGTAATCGTCTTAGCAAAACGTCTAGCTTAAGCGTTCTCCATGACTTCAAATAATTGCACTAGACTTTGTTCGGGTCGTTTGGACTTGCAAAATGTTCTGGAGTATATACCAGAAAGTTTCAGGTTTTTTTGAACAGATCTTGCATAGCTTTCTGCAGTCTCGCCGTAAACACCACAAACAACAATCGCTAATTGATCACTACCCACACGCGCAACATAGCTGGCTATGCCGGGAATACCTTTAATCGAAATGATGGCTCTTTCGATCGCATCCTCTAGTATCGCATCAGTGCACTCGCCACTCGAAGATTCGAGCAATGTTACAAGCGCAATCGAAACTGGCTGCGCGAGTCGATGCACGCGATCATCCTCGGCAGCGAGCATATTTTTCCACGCAGAGCGATCATAGTCTCGAGCATCACCACCTGTCGTGGAAGTCTCAAGTTCAAGCTTGTCGACTAACCGTTCGAGTTGGCAACGTTCTAGCTCAAATGCCACAATTGTAGAAAGCAATTTCGAACAAAGCAGCATCGAACTTTCGTGTAATTTCACATCGCTAGTTTGCGCATCCCGCGAGAGTCCGCAAAGCATGCCAAAAAGGCTACCGTCAGGCATTAGAATTGGGGTTCCCGCATAGGCACGGATCGGGAACCTTCCGACTAATGGAGCCTGTGAATACAGCACGTTATCTAAAATATCTGGAACAATTCGAGGTCCGTTGGTTGAGATCATTCGAGAGCAGATCGAATCATTCCATGAGAAAACATCGCCGTTGTAAATTTCGTATTTTGACGTTACGCAGCAAAGAACGAGATAATCATCTCCTATCACTCGAGTAACCATCCAAAGATCAAAATCAGTTACTTCCATCAAACATTGCGATATTTCAAACGATGCATCAGCAAACCCTGCAAAAGAGCCGCTTTCTAAGACGCTTAGCAAAGACTTTGTACCCAATTTCGAACTTCTTTTCAAACGATTTATGGCAAACAATTCAAGATTGACACCTCTTGAATTGCGCCAGTGCCCACAATGATCGCCACATTTGCCCAAATGCAATTAAGTAACCGATTTCCATGGAACCAGGATCGCGGACATGATTTTTGCTTACTACAGACTTTTTTCCTTTCATATCTCATAAAAATAGGCCTTTGTCAGCAAAATAGTAACGTAATGTTAACGTTATCGTCATAATTCGCGTCATCCTAAGTTTGAATGCGGAACGACCAACCGCCACTGATGAAAAAGTTGAACATCCTCGCCCAGACGGCATGTAGCTAAATCGAATTAGCCCACAAACGACTTATTAAATCCAATCGATACACCCTTTCACAACTTAGAACACCTTAAATACGCGCTAGGAATGTCTTGCTCGCCAAGCCGAATTCAGTCAAAGAAATTACTTCAAAACTTCGATAAAGCTCACAGAATATGTGCAGGTACGCCAAATGAACTTTGTAAGGCTTCGACTTTTATGCGACCGAAGGCGTCGAGGCCGTTTGCTCCCAGAGGGCACCCGGATGGTAAGGGACTTTAGGTTCTCAAAATAGCGCTTGTGATTACCTCATGTAATGTTCCACACGACGATACCACACACCAAGATGTCGACCAGAACTGTTTGCCCATGGGCGGGGGCACCGAGATCCGTGTCACGCTTCTTCGGGTTGTCGAACGCTGGTCTTTGGATCGGCGTATTGCACACCACGTGGTGCAGCGACACAATGTCAAAGTTCATAGTAGCGCCCAATACCGGACCTCGCCTAAGGCATTTTTGGCAAACAAGCCAAACAGAATCAAGCACCTTCGGCGACGCAAAACCAGACTTTACAGTTGTGGCGGGGTGCCAGATACGTTCGCCAAAAACCCCATGCTGCACGGATAGACCACGAACCGCGTCTTTGACGACCCAATAAAAAGGTAACCCGAAGTTAGCTATCGCCACACTCTTTACGATTTAAAATCGCTACCTCGAATTAAGTGTGCGTTTTAGATGCATGTGAAACCGGCGCTATCGCGGACACTGTTCTAATTTCCATTAGTATTTTCTCTTGTTACATTGGCGGATAGTTCAATCGGCAGAACGCCTGACTTTGGATCAGGAGGTTGGAGGTTCGAGCCCTCCTCCGCCAGCTATAAATCTGCAGGGTACTACTGGCAAGTAGAAATTCGGATAATTTTTGGTAATACTGACCCAACAGAACACCCAACATTTGGAAGGTTTCAGTTGAGATCAATGCGACTTAGAACGCCACCACATACCTTGGAACTGCGCTTTTATATGGGCAGGGACGGGTGTAAAACAGTGGCACCGTTACTCCCTCGCGAAACGGTCACCTCTGGCTCCAGCTGGATCAGTTCGTAGGAATCGCGCATGTTGCCAGACCTGGTCTACACTTCAGGCGCCGCTCTAGGTTTTTTGTATAACTTACTCGGAAATATCCAGTTCAGAAAGGTTTGCGGTGTTGGGTAGATTTATGTTTTAATGCACGGATAAAACAATTACTCCGTCACAACTCGCTATCTTTTGTCACCCCGTGGGGTTGTGTGCCAAAAGTTGTGCAAATTCCATTAGCTGAATGAAATGCTGGTGGTGGTCATGGTATCTAGGAAGTAAGAAATAAATCACCTAGTTACAAAGGAGTTACATTCCCA
>JAJYGT010000084.1 GCA_021785005.1 Actinomycetes bacterium | reverse complement strand
TTAGTCGGAACAAGAAAGTAGTTGCTCAACTGTAGTGCCCGAATTCAGAAGCCCTCATGGTCAGGACATGGGGATCTGTGGGTGGTGAAGCGAAAGTTGGGCTAGATATACATCTATCTTCTTTGCGATAACGTTCCGCCCCAAAAAAGCCTCTGAAGTAATTTCCAAGTCACATCGGAACCTTCGTGCATCCAATCGATCACCTGGTCGAACAAACGACAAATTTCAGCCCGTATCTTGGCTTGCTCAAATAACAAGGAGTTGATCCGTTGTAACGCGGATCGGATTCCTTTCGGCGTTAGCCAAGAGATCAAAGCGATAATTCCGTCCTTTGCTTTGATCAACGCACCTGAGATCATCCGAACTCGGTAATTCTTGAACACCAAAACAACAGAACATAACCATCGCGTCGCAATTATATGACCCCCCTAGTTCGTCAAGCAAATCTATTCAAAGCATCAGATTTACGTGACGCCAAGCGCTTTAGTCTCGGTGGTCCGAACCATCTTACAATGCATATTCGCTATAAGCCGGCGCCCGCTCCGGTCGATGGCAACCAGACCGTCTGTAGTCAGAAAGACACAGCTAGAGCGCAGCAATGAACAGCGTGACGGGGCTCTCAACATCAAGACGATCTACGAATTCAGATCACGATTATCGGTTGGCCTATACCAGAGGGACAATGCGCTAGCAATCGCGGACGCTGTGCTACTATCGATATATGTGCATAGCGCACGTTATCACCGAGGATTGTCCATGAAACATCGCCACCTCGATCATGAGGAGCTCACCGCAGCAGCGATAGACGACATCATTGAGCGCGGCGGCAAGCAAGCATGGGCTGAACTTTGTGATGCCGTGCTTACCGATGCGAACGTACGCGAAAGGACCCACCGCATTGCCACCATCAGAACCGAACGTGACCCCCGTGCCCAGCGATTCTCCTTTTGGAAGTACTATGTCGAAGACGTCAAGCAGCGAACCCACTGACTGGGAGGAAGTCCTTTCCACAGCAGCACGGCTTCAGAATATTTTACCCGCTGCCGTTCTAGTTGGAGGTACAGCAGCGGCTATCCATGCGCAGCATCGTCGCTCAACCGATGCTGACCACGTACTTGTAGATTTGCGTGAGCGATTTGACGAAGTGCTTGCGCAATTAGAGTCGGTGGCAGGATGGACAACGCCAAGAGTAAACCGCCCGGTTCAGATCCTTGGCAGCCTGGACGGCATTGAAACGGGCGTACGCCAGCTAATTCGAAAAGAGCCGCTCGAGACCGTCATCCTCGAAATACAGGGCACCAAACTAACTTTGCCTACCGAAGCTGAAATTCTTCGCATCAAGGCAGTGTTGATTCTCAAGCGAAATGCTACGCGTGATTACCTAGATGTAGCGGCATTAGTAAATCACATAGGTCGATTACGAACCGTTGAAGCATTAGAACGCTTCGATATCCTCTATCCACAGCAAAGCGGACAGTCAGCGCTACTACAACTGCAGGTGCAGCTCGCTGATCCGCTGCCATACGACTTGGATGCACATGAGCTTCCAAAATACAAAAACCTTGATCCAAAGTGGCACTTATGGAACAACGTGGTCACCGCATGTAGACAATGCTCGCACTGGATTCTTGAAGATATCGTTAGGCAAGAACGAGAGACCCACCGACACTAGGTAAATCACCTCACCATCGCGTCTAATCTTATCCAGCCAATCGCTTTTACAGAGAAATCCCAACACCTGGGAACTCTCGCAATGTGTCCCATATAACCATTCGCGATCGACCGTTGCACCCATGTGACGATAACTATTTGAACGAGCAGAACTAATCCAACATCATGTTCCACTTCAAGTAATCTTTGCTCCTGGATCCGGGGCAGAATACAATTCACGTAAAGAACCGGCCAGAAAAGGACTCCACCCGTAGCCGACCGGAGATCCATTACCAATTACGATTTCCGGGTGAACGTTTCCGATCCTCGCCAAAATCTCGAGCATTTCAGGAATTCTAGCCTTCTCATATTGCAGTCCCAACATCGAAAAATAGTGGGCAGTTCCAGTGTCATTCAAGCATTGCTCTAGCTCTGCGTACACCTCTACCGTCGTCAACATAAAAGATTGTTTAGCGTGGATCTTCGCCTCATCTCTGGCTACGCCAGTAGCCTTTTTTCTTTCGGTGTGTTCGAAATGACCTAGCACCTCTGGCATTGACCGAATAATTAAGACTGATTATTTATTGTAAATATTGCCATATTGCCAAATCATACAATTGCCATTCTGGCTGTACGGTATAATTAAAGTTATGGAAACTGTAACTGTACATGGATCAGGAAGACTGACGGTACCGGCATCTGTCAGAAAGCAGCTTGGATTAACCGAGGGAACGGAGCTCGAGATCGAGGTAGATATTGAGCAAGAAACCCTCATTTTACGACGTGTCGTTTATCTAAGGTTAGAAGACGCTTGGGCCTACACTCCAAAACACCGCGAACTCTTGAAGAAGGCACACCTAGATTCCAAAGAGGGTCATGTCAAAAAACTTAGTGAAGAAGATCTCGAATCTCTAGGTAGCTGAGAAAGTGCCCCATGACTATCGATCTTTAGAATTTACAGAAACTTTCCTTCTGACATTCGCGTCTCGGGATTTTACCGCCTCCGATCGCAAAACTATCCTAAAAGCATTACGCCTTCTCGACGAAAACGAGAAACACCACTCTCTCCGGGTGCGCAAACTTGAAGGCGATCGAGGTGGATCGTGGTCAGCATCCGCGAGCGCGGTACTTAGGCTAACCTTCGAGAGAATGGACGATGGGACCAAGCGCTTGCTGACTTGTTCAAAACACTATGACCGATAAACTATACACTTCCTACTAAATGTGGACGGAAAAGAAGATCTTGCGCAAAGACTATTTCGCGGATTAATCGGTAGACTATTTTCTCATTTTTAGCAGATATCACTCGCCCGATAAATGCGCCTTAACAGTCTTACAATCCAAACCACAAGGTCGTAAAATAGCCAATATTGACCCTCGCCAACGTCTCAATGCATGAATCTCGGAGTCTTACTCATTTCAAATCAATAATTTTAAATACAATTAAGTAAAAAAGATTTAATAAGTAACGCTCGATGGATGTCTGCTCACATCTAAATGACCAAGGTAGAAAACACGCGGCTGATTCAGTAGCAAAACGATACAGCTCAAAATCCGTTTCGGTTGGAATGAAAAAATCAATAACCACCGACCACACAAATGGTATTGCCGCCGATTGGTCAGGGGGCGTTGCTTTCAGTTTCACATTAAACGATATCCACACATATTGCTGCCAAAAAGCGGCCTCGGTATCACACAGGCTTTTGTACTACAGCAACAGAGTCATACACACGTTGTCAGGACTAGCCGAATAATTTCCAAAGGGTGCGCATACCTCGAAGCCCGACTTTTCGTAAAGACAACGGGCCACATAAAAGCCGCCAGACGTGCCAGTTTCAAGACTGACTCGAGTTGCGCCACAATTCTTTGCAGTGTCAATCAGATATTGGAGCATCCTACGCCCGACGCCTTGCCCACGCGCTGCGCGTGCCGTATGCATCGACTTAATTTCAAAATGATAATCATCGATTTTTCGCAATGCACCTATTGCTAAAAGCAAATCATTGTCGCGACACGAGTAAAGCACAATATCTTCCGTTGCTAGTTTCTCAGCCGACAAAGCAAACACGTGGCATAAGGGCGTCTCGCTACGTGCAAACTCCAGGTGGGTATCAATGAGCGCTTCGACATCGAAAGTCCGAGGGTCGTCAACCTGGAATGATTGGGCCATGTACCAAGACTAATAGGGCTGAAATGGTGTGGGCAATTCGTTATCGCTAATAAACGCGTACAAAATTTAATGGCCGCTTCAAGGATAACGCTACTCAGGTCCGTTATCGACATAGTTCAACTATCAACCGATAAATGCAGCTGTGATATGCCCCAGAAAACTTAGAGACTTCTATGCTTGGGCGGATGGAATTTCAATGGCAGCAATATAGAAGTGCTCACCCGCGATCCGCGTAAAGCCAACCTTGGCTGAACTGTAAATATGCCGACGTTTGTATTATACCGAGGAATCGAAGTTTCTCCACCGTGAGAAAAATTTGTCGACTAATTCTTCGGCGTATTGTTTTAGCGCTAGCCAAGGCTATAAAGGGCTTGTAGCCCGTCTTGCGTGAACTCATAAGGTGATGTGGCATTGATCGCAGGAGTACCTGTGTTGATAGCTTCACGCATCCTGTCCAAAATTGCGAATATTACGATAATCGAAGAAAAGAAATTGCCTAAGGCCGAACCATCTAGTATCAAAGAGTGCCCGGAATCGGGGTACCAGGCCAGTGGTAGTGGATCGTCTACCTCAGTTCCAATCACTTCGGTCCCGTCAACTTAAAGAACAGGTCAAAATTTCATCAACTTACACGCAGTTGGCGTTGTATGGAACTAAGCACCGCATCATCATTTAGACATCCCAATCAATTCTTCATGTCTGAGCTCAAGTGCGACCGAACGATTCTCTTCTCGCTATATTTGCCCCATCTTTCGTGAAATCTCACGGCTTACTATTTACAGATTAAAACGCATTGTCAAAACCACTACCCATTCGATGCTTCACCACTATTTTGCCATCAAGATAGGTAACGTACGTGCAACATAACAATAGAAATGTGCAAAAGCGTCTAAAGTCCCGCCGAATAAATATTTTTCTGACCTCTTGACCCCCAGTCACATCTTAACCGCTACATTCAAGTAAGCCTAACTGCGTGATAAGTACATATTCCCAGCGTATAGGCAATCTTCTTGGAATCAGTGACTTGGGACAATACGTGCTTATACGGTGCAATTCTGGAGCCAATGTTCATTTAATGTTCACTGGTCACCGTACTACAAATGCCAAGATAATGAAAACCGGTAGAGTGGCCACTTGGTATTTGGCATTCAGATACACGGGAAAGAAACCCTGCAAATTTCGATCTAAGGTTTTCACCCACTAATTTCCAGCGATAAAACTTCACAATATCGAAATTGCGCTAAACAGGGGAATCATAACCAGTAACTCATAATTCAACTTGTCAGCCACTGCTTTTTATGCAGCTGAACATCGTTGCATCCCGCAATCCAGAAGAGGTAACACCAGATCAGTAAAACCGCTACTATCGAGAGATGGATATAAGGAGCGCTCTGTCGGGCGTAATAGGCTACTCACATAGTGCAGGCAAAGATCAACCCGCACAACAACACCTCAGGTCTCTTCAGCGTCAACCGCCACCTGAATTTCCACTAGGACTAATTGTTCGAGTCAGTGGAAGCAGCATAAGTCTACCAATAGTACCTTAGATTGCACTTCTCAATCCCGATGTCACGACCACAGCTACGGATGGCCTCTATATTGTCTACCTTTTTTCACCTGCAGGCGAATCGGTGTACCTGTCAATGGATCAAGGAGTAACACAGTTTCTCCGATCTGCTGAAAACCGTGGCCTAAGTGGTAAAAACGCGGAAAATGATACTATAAATGAACTTGCGATCGAAACTAATACACTTCGCGAAGCTCTCCACAAATCCCTCATCGAGGATATGACTTCAGATATCAAGCTAGGCACCCACGGGTATCTTCCCGAAGCCTACGAAGTTGGAAATATTGCATCCTTCGCCTACAGTCTGACCGACCTGCCGTCCAACGATATGCTTACCAATAAATAACCTCGCACACATGAATAGTCTCTATGCGCAATGTGTCGAGGTAAAAGACGGTCTCGCCGCCAATAATCACGTAACTGCTTGCGCGCGATCAAAACAACTACAAAAATCGGCGCCTGAAAAGCTTTATGAATTCAAGTCTAAGGACTCAAGTGACTACATAGCAACTATCAACCCAGCAACGATCGCGCCTTCACGAGGCCCTGGTTTGTCGTTTTGGTGAAAGGGTAGTTGATACTGGCGGTGAGGTCGCAACTAACGTTCACCCTCGCGATATGGTTATTAAAGCCAACACCCAAGAGTGGCTCGTGGAGGCAAAGATAGTGGGCCTAAATGCTGAAATTGCTGTTCGCGAGACAATTGGCCAACTGTTTAGTTATCGACACTTTTACTACAGAGAAGCTAGGCTTCAAGACCCACAACTTTTGGCATTGTTCAATGCCCCAATTGGGGATGCGTTTGAGGGTCTCCTCCACTCATTGGAAATCGAGTTTATTTATCGCACTGGATCTCACTGGGTTACATCGAATAATGCCGCATCCTTGGTGACCTAAAATTAATGCTTGGGGAAGTTCGGAAGTACAGCGAATCTAGCAACTCGAAATAGTTTTTGTCAGCAAGTTTGCCATCGCGAGAATTTATGGGGCCGACCTAGTGGCGCTGCTTTTTATATGGATACCTCGAAAAGAGCGAATCTTAGCCTATTGTAGGTAGAGATCTCGTTCAATGTTACTGCGCGCGCAAGCAGTTGACTCATACAATACGTTCCGATGTAGTACGGTCTGGCTCCAGTCTTCGTTTGCTGATTTATCGGCCAATGATTAAGGACTATACCGAATTCGACAAGGCAAGGCTCGGATAGATTGATACACGGTTCTAGACTTCAGATAGTGCTCAGCACATTAGTCTTTTCCTGATCAGAACTAATAACGAAGGCGGAGCCCGTTCTTCGATGATAGTTTTCAACGTAATGTAAAGCGCCAAGATTGAAACGCTATCAAGTTACCTTGTTAATACACTATCTATCGATGTGCTTGGCATAATGCAAGTCGGCAAATTCGTTTGTTCAAGTCGATGCTAGACGTCTGTTCGAGGTGACGAGCTTAGTTATCGCGAGGTTCACATAGCCTCTAATTCTTGGCTGAATGACTTCGAGCGTCCGCGCCTAATTACCTTAGTGTAACTCGAGATAATCTCTGCTCTAATTTTCCGAACCGCAGATGGACTTTTCAGTTCACGCTTGTAGTCTATCCGCTCATCATTTTCACTTCGTTCGAGCAATTCGGCGTTTAGGTCAATAATGAGATCGTCAACGATTTTCGAGGTCAGTAATGAGAGGCCATCCAGACCTATCGCTTCAACCACGAATTGCGTATCCTGCGCAAATTTTTTACCCATTTTGTCTGTATCCAATGCACTACGTAGAAGATAGAGAATGAAATATTTCGTCAGCGTGTAATTGGCAAAAAGTTTATCTTCGACGTTTTTCATTGAAGTTTCTACGGTATGGAAAAGTACATCAAGAGCAACGATGCGGGAGGCTGTTACTTCTGGACGTGCGAATATCTCGCTGTGGAGATCGTCGAAAAGTTTATATGACTGATGGCAAGTCCACGGTTGTTGGAGATCGAAGGCTAGAAGCGTCCTAGCCGCATCCTCGTTAGTGATAACTTTATTCGCACCTATGATTTCGCCGCGTTTGATCTCGAACGCTACCTCATCTCCGTAATTCGTTCTGAATTCCTGTTGAAGTCGACGCTGAGTAGCACTATTTGATTGCAAGTCACGCGCACTAATTGAGTTTTGATTATTGGTATGTCGGGTGATTTTGTTTGCAAGCTCTTCTTGTAACGGCAGTTCGATTATGCGCGTCAACAGACGCAGATCGTCAGTGATCATGTTCCGGTTCTCGTAAAGCGTCGATAAGCTCTGACACCCATTGACCACGGTATAGTCGTCGATAGTTAAGCTGTTATCCGACAACTCGGCTTTGTTCGCCAAGATTGTCAAACCGTTATGGTAAAGTAAGAAGTTCTTATGCTCGGCAGGATTATTTACGCTTTCTGCGATCGCCTTATTTACTTTGGTTTTGCCTAATGTTTGACGGACATTCCATGCGAACAGTTCCTGACTTTCAAGCCCAGTTAGTTCCACAAGGTCTCCGGCGAGCAAAGGCGCCATATAGACTCTTGCATTCTGCGTCTCATATTCGATGACACCCATACCGTCAAGCTGGAAGGTTATCTCGGCATGTACGGGAGCCGTTTCGCCAGGAGGTACCCAATTATCGAATAAATGCTTCGAATCAACGAGAGTCAGATCGGTACGAGAGCCTAAATAGTTTGTGGCATCTACATTCTGGGGAACGTTCGTAACGAAAATACCACGTAATTCGTACCCCCCTTCAACAAGCTTACCTACCTCGCCAGATCGAAGAAGTGCCCTTAATTCAAGATTCCCCGTTTCTTTTGCGAGGTTCTCCGCTCTCTCACGAGTTCGCAGTTGATCGAGCGTTCCGGCGAATTCCTTAAGCGCAGTATCACCGAGGGTTTTTGTCGTCTTCTGATATAGCTTCGTCTGAAAAACATCTACACGCTCTAAGTTTGCGTCAATGTAGATTCCATCGATGCCTTTGTCGTCCGGCCCGTCGCAGATCGCGTCTTGAGCCTCAACGCTATCAAGTCTGTAAAAGTGCTCTAGGAACCAACCTAAAAAGGCGCGCGACTCGAGTCGACCCTCCACAAGATGACGTCCAAAATGTTTGAGTATCGACGGATACGCAAGGTCAAGTTCCACTGTCAATTTTCATCCCTTAATTACGATACCTTATACTCGATACTTTATACTAATCATTTCTGCTCCATCGCTTCAAGCAAACTGCGTTTTTAGGCTTTCTCATTGATTCCTCGCAATCCGGACGCTCTTGCGTCGCTGCAATCGGCTAGGCACGCAGCACAGAACAAATCTGCAAAAAAGCTATCAATAAACCAATTCCCAATCTTCAAGCGTTGCCTTTAAATCATTAATCAAGCAATCTTTGAGCAAATAGGAAGAAGGCCTAATTTGCGCAACCAATAAAAGCGGTCAGAAGCTTCTCCGCGAAATTTGCTAACAAAATCGATTAACTTCCACACATCAAACAACTGAGGTGATCTCAAGAGGTAATTGCACGTCTAAAAAGTACGCTTACTCCGGCCAGGCTAGTCCAAATGATGTAGTCACAGTCATTACGCCAGAAGGCGACATGAATTTCAACCCGTAGTAGTTATTAGATCAACTAACCGAGCACATCTTGAAGTGGCAATCACGGTCGCTCGTTCGCGATCTGCTTGGTCAAAACTCCAGCGTCTGTGTAGGCTCCAGCGATAGTTGGCCAGGATTTGATCTTTTTGCCGACACCGTATCTGGTATTTAATGGCGATGTAGGCCCTCAAATACTTCGATAAATTATGAACTAACCGTTAACGAAGAGCAAAGCAATATTGATCTAGCGGAGTTACTTAGCTACTTGAAGTTAGTAGTTGCCATCTATAACGAAGTTGCCGACAGCGGTGTGACTCTCGATGCTAGGCTTGCGCTGTTTAAAGGCGGCATACCTGAGAGCGATTGCGTCGACGTCACCGCAACGAGGGTTGTCAGAGAGAGGAATCAACCCGCCAATCAGAAATACAAGCGACATAATTTCTTCATAAATGCCGTTTGACATAGGTATATGTTTTATTCTTAAAAACACTTTTTCGAATTACGCGGGTACCAAAATGGCACAAAATGCGGGGATTTTAGCCCCCTTAAATACTTTGAATTTCGCGGCGGTGCGCGCGTGATGGGCGGATCATGGCTGCGGCCCGGGCCTTGAGTTTTTACCCGCCCCGACCTTTGCCGAGGTCCAACTGGTCGAAAATTCTGGATTAGTCACCGACACGTGACCGATCTTCTCGGCCCGTCGAGTAGCAAGGCGCTGGCTTTACACCAGGTATTGACCTTAACAGATCGGCAACCCGACCTACCGCTCGTCGACCGGTTGGCAGGTTTCCGCCTGGGCGGGCACAGCATGTATCAGCGAGTGATGGTGGCGGCAACAAGAGGCTTCAATCATTTGAGCTGTACGGACCATGCCATTGAATGCGCCTCAGAACGGCGAGCGAATCACGGATGACAATTAGGCTATTTTTTGGGAAAGTCGGTACTATTCGGCACAATACGCTTGACTTTGCCAATTTATCAATGTAGTTTACAGAAGTTAATTAGCGGCAATGTGTCCGGATTTCGGGTTTCCCGGGGTCCTTCGGGCTATTTCCGAAAACATGACGAGCGAAGGACGAAGGCTATGGATGAGAGATGGCTGACGGTCGATGACATTTGCAAATATCTGAATGTAAGCAACGAGACGGTCTACAAGTGGATCGAG
>JAJYGT010000168.1 GCA_021785005.1 Actinomycetes bacterium | reverse complement strand
GGATTAAAGTGACCGCTACACCTAAATGATCCGCGTGGGCCACAATATTAGCTATACCAGTTTTCAGATTGTCGTACGAACGGGTATCACCTAATACGCCTAGACGCAATTGAGTAATCATGCGTTTGGCATGCGAACGGTCGTTGTCAGATATGGTCCCATTTGCAATATGTTCAAACAACGACAAGACGTCGTCATGTACCCATTGGTCGTGCCGTGTGACAAGGGCATTACGTTCCAACTCTACGGTTTTAGTGGTTTTTTGGTCTAACTCCCGCGCTAAAACTCGAAGAGTGCTAGCAACTAATGCGCCGGTAAAAAGCCAGAAGAGAAAACCCACTTCGTCATTCAGGACGATCGAACCGCGGCCCAGTGGAAGTTCCGCCCAGGTTAGTCCTAATAGTGCTGTTAAGCTAATCGACTTGACCGATAGCCCATATCCCGCTCCGAGTAACCCAGCTGTCATCATCAGGTAGGGTAAAAAACCGTCTAGCCCGTGATGGCGTCCAAAAGTTCCTGCACCAAAATACGCGAACAGGGCTGCAAAAACCGATAGCGTTGAACTAACTGGAAGTAAAACGTTTCCTTTGAGGGTTTGCCCGTGGCGCAAAAAGATTAGATCGACCGTCACTTGCGTACATGCGATAACAACAGCTAGCGCCACAAGTTGGGGAATTTTGTAATGCGACCAAAAGAGAATCGTTGTTACTAACGGAAACCCGACCATTGCCAGACGCGCCACAATAAGTAATCGCGTTAGCCAGATCTCCAATTCCTCGAGTGTGCCTCCGAATTCTTTAGGTCTAAACGCAACAAGTGATTCAAGCCCTTGTATGGTACGTTGAGTCAGATGCCCGCGAATAGAGTTGTTTACTTCATCGGAAACCGGAACTTGCTGTTTGAAAGGTGAATTCTTCGAAGTTTCGGTTGCTGGGCTCTTAATTTGATGGCGTGGGTCATTGGTAAATGAATCCTGTGACAGCGACTGTTCTTGACATATTTCCCACAATTCAAATTCGAGAGATGTTTGACTTCCTTGTTCAATCGTCATTGGCAGTCCTTTTTAAAGTACGGGCTAAAAGTTTCAAATGCTGTATTGCTACATCGGTTCGTGGGATCGCTTCATCCCCACAGGTCAAAAGGTCTAACATCATGCCACGTAGGGCTCCAAGTACAACTGTTGCCAATCCTTGAAGTTCTAAGTCGTCAAGGCCAAGATTTTCCTTGGCTAGCATCGCCATTGATATCCAATCCGACACCACATGGTCTAAAAACTCCCGGTAGTTTTCTGGTTCTCGAAAGCTCGTCACCCATACCTCAAAAAAGCTAAGAGTACTCCCCCGCATCCGAGGATTCGAAAATTCTGACCAGGCTGAGTCAATTACTTGTTCAAAATCGATCACGGGCTTAGATAGTATCGAATCGGTGAGACGTTTTACCTCTCTCGAGCGCATTAGCGAAAATGCGTCGCTGTACAACGCCGCCTTGGAACCAAAATGGTACAGCAATGCGTTTGGTGTCACCCCAAGCTTGTGAGCCAGGCTACGAAGAGAATTGGCGATGAACCCGGACCGTTGGAGCTCGTCGACTACTGCGTCAAGTAGCTCATCTTTACGTTCGAGATTTGGTGGCCGACCCATTATTTTGCCACTACTTTCCTGTACAGTCATATAAGAAATTATAAACAGGCGACAATTGCGAAATCGTTTCTAAACGATTAACAATTGTGAAAATTATTGTCCTGCTTTAGTCTTTATACTGACCAGGCGTCCGCATTCACGTACTTGCCAGGTGCATTCTATCTACTAGAGCTATCGAGTAGCAGTTCTGGCATTTCAATAAAGTAGAGTTTCGAATATTGTATTCAATTGAAACAAGCAAACAAATCAAAGCTTTTACTTTTTGAGTGCACGCAAGAAGAGACAAATCTATTGCTGGTTCGATTTATTAGAACTGCTTTCAATGTGACGTTTTCTGGGGGGTGCGTTATTGGCATGGACGAAAGCAACTTGGTACACTGCGTTCATGAACGTTGATCTTGGCACGTTACTTTCAATCTCTTATAATGCATTGCGACGGACATGTGCTAAATGCACGGTGGACCTTGAGTTATTGTCAGTCTTTGGTGAACTGGAATACGATTTTTTTTCGAAGCCTGTGATGTGCATGATTAAAGTCGTCGCAATCGAGGATTATCTGTCTGTCGCTTCGATTTCAGCTACGCCTTCACAAGAGGATCTGCCAAAATATTCTTATGTCGTTGCCGATCTGATTGTGAAATTAAAGGAAAACTTGCTTGAACTTGGTAGGACTACAACGGAACGAGCCGCCCAAGGTTTCCCAAGCGCCGAGTCGTAATTACTTTTATTATCAGCTTAAGTTTCTTTATAAGAAGAGCTCATGATTGTCCTAAAGTAATGATATACGTATCAACCAACTCAAATTTATAGCTTGCGCATCCGTTGTATAAATTAAGTATTTCCAGCCCTGTAATAACAGCGTTTTGGCTTGAAATGTTTTTGTAACATCGTAAGTTAATGGCTTTTATCATGCGACGAGTTGACATGGAATAAGTTTGGGAATTATTACGTATATGTTGCGAAACTGTATCCGAATGATTAACATAGCACACAAATCTATTTTCAAACCTCAGCCCTACTATCGGCCGCGTTATCTTAGATGTAGACATGAATTATGTCTACAAAGGCGAGTATTTAATTTGGCTTTTGTTTTAAATCGTATCAACAAAACTGGTGGTCGCTTAAATGCTTGAAGAAAAAGAGGCTGCTAGCCCTAAGGGTAAAGTAGCCGCAAAAAGAACATTCAACCGATTTGTAAGTAATCCAGTAATGGAAGACTATGCACTTAGATATGCGCCAAAGTCGTTTAGACGATGGGGCGAATTTACTGTCGTTGGTGCCGCTCTCGGTGGTATCGCGTATATGGCAGACTTTGCCATCGGCGGTTCCATTACGGTTTCGTACGGGTTCAGCAATGCCGTATGGGCAATTCTTGTAGTTGCGGCAATAATATTCCTTACCGGAATTCCGATAGCTTACTATTCAGCTAAATACAATATCGACATGGATCTTCTTACTCGAGGCGCAGGCTTTGGGTATTTAGGTTCAACATTAACTTCTGTCATATATGCTTCGTTTACCTTTATCTTTTTTTCCTTAGAGGGATCGGTAATGGCGCAGGCATTGAACCTATACTTTGGTATTTCATTGCCCATTGCATATTTGATTTGTGCCTTAGGAATTATTCCATTGGTACTTTTTGGAATGACATTTCTGGCGGAACTTCAGAAAAAAAGCCAGATATTGTGGCTGGTATTGATGATTACGCCGTTCGTAGCGGTTTTGACGAGAGATCCACACGCCTGGTCGCGCTGGACACATTTTGCGGGTAGTTCGCCTTCCGGACACGGATTTAGTCCGCTTTTATTTGCCTCTGCCGCAGGAGTAACTCTTTCTCTAATTGCTCAGATCGGCGAACAGGCTGACTATCTACGATTCATGCCTAACGCCACCGCTAAGACAAAAAAGAAGTGGTGGCTGGCGGTAATGATTGCCGGTCCGGGATGGGTTATTCTTGGTGCGTTGAAGCAACTTGGTGGATCGTTTCTTACCGCCTACATTGCCCCGGTAGTTGGTCTTACGAATGCTGATCAGCCGATCAAAATGTTCGACTCGGCTTACGGCACACTTTTTGTCGGTGGCGGAGCTGCTTTATTGGTAGCGACACTTTATGTGTTGGTTTCCCAAGTTAAAATCAACGTCACAAACGCATATTCTGGGTCGCTATCGTGGTCGAACTTCTTTTCAAGGATTTTTCACATTCACCCAGGTCGAGTGCTTTGGTTGATCTTTAATGTGGCTATTGCCTTATCGCTCATGGAAGGTGACGTATTTAGCTTTTTAGGTTACATACTTGGGTTCTATAGCAACGTGGCCGTCGCTTGGATTGGTGCTGTTGTGGCAGATCTTGTCGTCAACAAGCCGCTTAAATTGAGCCCATCGTTCATTGAGTTCAAGCGAGCACATCTATACAATTTCAATCCAGTGGGATTTGGGTCAATGCTCTTTGGATCGCTAATATCAGTGCTTGCATTCTTCAACTTGTTTGGGTCCACGTTGCAGGCATGGTCTCCATTTCTGGCTTTAGGCTTGTCGTTTATTGCCTCTCCGATCATTGCATATATCACAAAGGGTAAATACTACATTGCCCGTGAACCGCTCCCTGAAGAAATTGTCGCGGACGCAGAGGGTGTTGTAGCAACTACTGCATGCTCAGTATGTAGCTTTGAATTTGAACCACAGGATATGGCATATTGTCCATTTCACTCGGGTGCGATTTGCTCTCTTTGCTGCAGTCTTGACAATCAATGTCATGACATGTGCAAAAGTGATAGCCACTTGGTGAACGTGACCACAAAGAGTTAAGAAAATCGTTGGCGAAGCGTCGCTGCGGACATTGCAGGTTTTAGGCCTAGTTGTGATTCGTCGTTGGCGCTTCGCTGATTAATGAATCTAGAGACTTCTTCTAACGGTTACTCATTGGTCTTGATGCTTGACCTTTAGACATTTAAACTTGGTGGCTAAAGGTAAAAGTGGATTCTCCCTATTTGTTTACAGGCAAAAAGAAGTTTTTCGAGTTGCCAATTATTTGTATTAATTACCCCGGAACTGAAAGGATACGTATTTAATTGCCCGAGGTATTATTTGGTGTTGATTTGACAAAACCCATGGAGGATCAGGATATTCCTGGGCACAATCGCTGGCATCCAGACATTCCTGCGATTGCGGCGGTCGATCCCGGCAGCAGTTTTCGCTTAGAATGCATCGACTGGACAGACGGTCAGATCCACAATAATGATGATGCCACAGATATTAAAGATGTGGACTTGACGAGAGTACACGTCCTATCGGGTCCGGTTGCAATCAATGGTGCCGAGCCTGGAGACCTATTAGTCGTCGACATATTGGATATTGGAGCATTTCCAAATTCAGAATGGGGCTTTAACGGCATATTTTCTAAGGAAAATGTCGGCGGCTTTTTAACCGATTATTACCCCGATGCTGCAAAGAGCATTTGGGATCTGCAAGGTATTTACGCAACTTCACGTCATCTGCCTGGTGTGAAATTTGCTGGAATCACCCACCCCGGGTTGATTGGTTGTGCACCTTCAGCAGAATTGCTCGATAAATGGAATAAGCGCGAAGCAGAGTTGGTAGCAACGGAACCCAACCGTGTTCCTCCTTTGGCAAAGTTACCTGAACCTGAAAATGCCGTCCTGGGGTCTCTGAGCGGAGCGATGAAAGATCGCGTTGCTCAAGAGGCGGCTCGAACAATTCCGCCAAGGGAACATGGAGGCAATACCGATATTAAAAATCTTTCCCGCGGTACTCGAATTTATTTTCCGGTGTACGTAAAGGGTGCCAATTTGTCGATGGGTGATTTACATTTTTCTCAAGGTGATGGTGAGATATCGTTTTGTGGCGCCATCGAGATGGCTGGGTGGATCGATCTTCACGTTGACGTGATTAAAGGTGGAATGGCTAAATACTCGATTCTGAATCCGATCTTCAAACCTGGTCCGGTAGAACCCAGCTATTCTGAATATCTTATTTTTGAGGGTATCTCAGTCGATGACGCAGGCAAGCAGCATTACTTAGATGTAACGCTGGCCTATAAAAAGGCATGCCTAAACGCCATTGAATATCTGAAAAATTTTGGATTTACCGGCGAGCAAGCATACATGCTGCTAAGTACTGCGCCTATTGAAGGTCGTATAAGTGGAGTGGTAGATATTCCTAATGCATGTGCCACCTTAGCGATACCGACGGCTATCTTTGACAAGCCGATTTTGCCGGTTTAGAACTAAGTCCAACACGGTTGCACGAGGTTAGTTGTATGTACCTTGCGAAAGAACATAGAGCGATGAATAGGTGATTGCGAGGTTGAAGCTGCATTTTGTTTCATAAGATTCCTGATACGAAATGCAGCTATTCCTCTTGTTTGCCTGAAGATAGTTTGGCGCTAATTGATGCTGCTTTATTGTCGACCAACTGAGTGAAGGCTTGTTGTGAAAATCCAAATACAACTGCGTATCTGGCTTGATTAGACGTTGGCGCAAGTATTTGGAGTGCAAGAAATCCGGAAATTCCGCCTGCAAGAATTTTGAGTAATATCTGGGGATACAAAATATTAAATGGCATGGTGACACTGCCTTTTACCAGTGCAAATACAATTGATAAAGCTCCGGCAAGGGCTCCGAGAAACACGTAGCGCATGTTACCTGGAAAAACGACGCCAATTAGTACATTGCCTATCAAGAGTAGCAATGACATCACATAGAGAAGGTTGCGTAGATCGAGACTGGCATTATGAGCTTCACGCATGTGTTTCTTTGACCTAGGTGTTGGTGCTTTTAGATCAAGTGGTTCTCGGCTCCTGTTTCGTGCGTAAATCGAATAATTTGGATTTAGGTTTATGTTTAGATCTTCCACCAATGAGTTTGAGCGCGCCGAACTCGCGTCGGTTCCGTTATTGTCGGTGTCAGGCGATTCTTGATGTGCGCGCACTTGCAATAGAGCATTGCCAGCTTTTTGTAACTTTGATTGGGTAAATTCGAAATTTGATCCGGTCCACCAACTACTAATTCTTGGTCCGAGCGGTTGCTTTTCGTTGGTTGCAGCTTTTGCTTGTTCTAAATATTTTTGACTCTCGACGATGTATTGCCCATTTGCTACGGTTTTGGCAGCATCTATTTGTGCTTGAAGTTCATCAATGTCAAACCATGCCTGTTGTCGCCAACCCGACGTTCGTTTGCTTGAAGTTTGTTTTGTTGTCTGAGCTTTTGTCGAGGCGTTCATGTGTCCCCCTGTTTTATACCTGGATCTAGAGATATACCTTCTCAGCTATGATTTTGCAAAGCGTTAAAACTAAATCAAATTCTGAACATCTATCTATCTTCATCGGTTTGGCATTGACAAAATACTACATCACCGACAAAATAGACGTTGGGTATTTGTCTACGTCGATGCTGCTCTGACAGCTAGCAGTGCAATGTAAATGATGCGGCTTTAAGAATTAGTAAGTTGCTTAATCAATTGGTTTTAAGTTGCTTAATCTGTTGGCTTTAAATTGGCAAGTAAACTTTTCAAGTTTGTCACAATTTGATCGGGCGTAATGTCCTCAACCCAGATTGTGATGTCAGCGAGCGCACCGTAAATAACGCTTCGAGCGTTGAACAATTCTTCTAGATTTTTATTTCTTAGCATCGGCCTTGACGGATCGTTACCGAGGCGTGCAATGACGTGATCTAAGCTAGTTTGCAAATAAATAACAGTCGCGCTATTCAAAACTAACTGCGCCTCAGGATGCATAGGTGCTCCCCCGCCAACAGCTAATACGCCGTTCCATCCTGCCGGTAGATGTTGCAGCGCTTCGAATTCGCGTCGGCGAAAGTCCGCTTCTCCCCAACGGCTGAATATTTGTGCTATCGTACATCCTGCAGAATTTTCAACGAGCCGATCAAGGTCAATAAATGGCCGATCAATTGCCGTTGCCAAAAGCGCACCTATTGTTGTTTTGCCGGCACCCATAAATCCGATGAGAACGATCATTGACTTATTTTAGTAGTTGACTGTGGGTGTCTAGGTGTAACGATTTCTTGGTTTCGGGTGGAATTGTGAGCGTTATTCAGTAGAACAAATCTTTGCATGGATTTCACGGTTACTTGTGTTTGAAATCGGCCGGGATATCTGGCAATGACCAGCGTCTATGCCGTGTCTAGGTGTACCTCTTATGTTAACACTTGTACTGAAATTTGTACTATAAGTGATAAAGAAAAATCATAATTCTGACGACTTATCACTATGCGTGTGAAATCAAACCAAATTGTATTGTGGGCTGCCTTGGCATTTCTTGTATTTTTGCCTCTGAGCACTTTTAGTGCTCAAAACAGCGTGGTAGCTGTGAAGTTGTCCTCCACGAGTATTTCCCAACCATCAGCAACTGTACCGTTGACGTTTCCCCTACACATTATCGGTAATGAACTAACGACGTCAACTGGAGTCCCGGTTCGCCTTATTGGGGTGGATCATTCAGGTAGTGAATATGCCTGTGTTCAAGGGTGGGGAATCTTTGATGGACCTACGGATATCGCATCAGTTCAAGCTATGCGCACTTGGCACATTAATGCAGTACGTATTCCACTCAATGAAGATTGTTGGTTGGGAATCAATGGTGTAAATCCTGCTTATTCAGGTGTCAATTATCGCAACGCAATTCGAACTTATGTTAAAAATCTCAATTCGCAGGGTATCGTAGCAATACTTGATCTTCATTGGAATGCACCAGGTACTGAATTGGCAACAGGTCAACAGTACATGGCGGATGCAACTCATTCGGTTTGGTTTTGGAGCTGGGTCGCAAAGGAATTTCATAAGGTTCCAGGCGTAATATTTGATTTGTACAATGAACCGCATAATATATCTTGGTCTTGTTGGCTGAATGGATGTATAACTCCTGGTGGCTGGCAAGCAGCAGGAATGCAACAACTTGTCACTACTGTTCGCGATGCAGGTGCTACGCAACCAATTCTCTTGAATGGTAATGACTGGGGCGGTGATCTTAGCCAGTGGCTTCAATACGAGCCGCATGATCCGTTAAGCCAGCTCATAGCTGGAGCGCATATTTACAACTTTAGTGGATGTAACACCGCCACTTGTTGGAATTCGACGATTGCGCCGGTAGCCGCCGTTGTGCCAGTGATCACCGGAGAATTCGGTGATACTAGTTGTTCGAATTTCGATACGACTTACATGAATTGGGCAGATCAACAAAACATTTCATATTTGGCCTGGACATGGAATACTTGGGGATCGACGTGTGGATCTCTGGCGGTGATTTCAGACACAAACGGAACTCCGACTTCCTATGGACTAGCGATCCAAACGAATTATCTATCTCTAAAATAGAAATGAAATTTTGGAAAAATTCATGTTAGCGGTTTAGCCAACCATTTCTGGATAACTTTGACCTTAGAGGTTTAAAAGTAACCGCTGGTTTGAATTGGTCGGTAATGTAGTTGGCGCATTTGGTGAATCACCTTCAGACCGTCGGATGGCACGCCAAATTCCGCAAAACGAAACTTTGTGAGTTTCTGACTCTAGTTTGAAATTCCGATATTTGCCTTAGTGGCTTAATAATCAAAGGGCGTGAAGGTAAAAAATGACCTCATTGAGCGATCATTTCCTTAGGGGTACCACACTAGATGTGGATCACCAGCTGGAGACCTGTCACCAGTAAATTGTCTTTCAACTAGGAATGCTAGATTTCCTAACAATAAACCCGTTTCCGAATTTTATTTCGATCTAAATAAATCTTATGTCACAAGATTTTTTCATAGTCGATCGATCTCGAGCGAGATTCCATTTGCCTTAATCGCAGCGAAATTCCCGCAGCCGTACAAAACTTCATAGCTTCAATTACTATTCGTGCATCCATCTTCGATTCACCCGCCGTACGGCTTCCGAATGCAATGGGGACTTCGGCAATACCACCAGACAGCTGCTCGACGGCGAAAGTCATTTCGATTTGGAAGCCGTAGCCGTCCGCTCTAATCTTGTCCATATCAATGCGTCGCAAGATTGCAACAGTGTAAGCCCTAAAACCGGCTGTTGCATCTTTGACTGTTATGCCTAGTGCTTTCGAAGCATACCAATTTCCTCCGCGGGAAATTAGTTTCCGAATTGGCGGAAGACCCGGCGAGCTGCCACCGCGAACATACCTGGATCCAATAGCAAGCGCGTGTCCGGCGTCTAAAGCCGACAAAAGCGTTGGAATTGATTTGGGGTCATGGGACAAGTCAGCGTCAATCTCAACGCACGCACTGGCTCCGTTGGAAATAGAATACGCAAATCCATCACGGTATGCACTACCGAGCCCCATTTTTTTTGGTCGGCTGAGAATCTTTATCGGCAATCCTTGTGCGGCTAGCTCACGTGCAATGTCGCCCGTCCCATCAGGAGAGTTGTCATCAACCACCAAAACCGTAGCGTTGCTGACAGCTTGAGTAATTTGCCGAACTACAGTTTCAAGATTTAGAGCTTCATTATACGTCGGAATTACCACATATGGGTTTGAAAGCGGGGATTCGAAGTGAATATTA
>JAJYGT010000143.1 GCA_021785005.1 Actinomycetes bacterium | reverse complement strand
TGGCGAACCGCCTCATGCTCGTTCCCCGCGCACGATTCGCCTCGTTTTGTGTCTCAGGCGTGGACCCGGTTACCATGCTGACCGGTCCAATCCCAGCAACAAAGAAAGTCCTCGAAAAAGCCGGTCTTTCCTTGGCCGACATAGACCTGATAGAAATAAATGAAGCCTTTGCCTCCGTGGTATTAGCGTTCGAAAAAGAATTGCATCCTGATATGGACAGAGTGAACGTAAATGGTGGAGCAATTGCATTAGGGCATCCCCTCGGCGCATCGGGAACAAAATTGCTGGCTACGCTTTTATCGGAATTAGAGCGTACTCATAAGAGATATGGCCTTCAAACGATGTGCGAAGGCGGCGGTATGGCCAACGCGACCATCATAGAGAGGTTCTAAGTCCTAGATCAAAGGCCTGCTCCCAGGTGCTCAATTTCTTGGAGTTTCGGTTGGACATAAAAAAGGCTCGCCGAAGTCTCACTTCTCGAAAGTAAGAATTCATCCATCAAAGAACCGAGACGCCTAAACCCTCAGCTAGAAACTGCACTCTTTTTTTAGCGATCATGCGCAATGTTTCAAACCCCCGTGGCATGTGACGTTGCTCTGGAAAAACGACTATCGATAGATCTTTTTGGGCACGAAATGCAGCTTCAAGAAAAATACCGGTGTTTCTAAAATGTACATTCTCATCCATCATGCCGTGGATAATCATCAGTTTCCCATTGAGATTATCTACATAGTTGGCTAAGTTCGCACAATAATAACCCTGGGGATTATCGGTTGGCAAACCCATATATCTTTCGGTGTAAGCAGTGTCATATAAACTGAAATCAGTGACCGGAGCACCAGCAACTCCCACACAAAACGAGTCGCCCGCCTGCAAAAGCGCATTTATGGTCATGAAACCTCCATAGCTCCACCCATAAATTCCCAATCGCGAACTATCGAGATTCCACTCTTTAGCCACGTACTCAACTCCTGCAAGCTGGTCCTCAAGTTCGATTTGACCAAGGCTATTATGCAACCATGCTTCAAATTTCTTACCACGGCCATAACTGCCCCGGCCATCTATGCTAATTACCGCTATTCCACAACTAGCTAAATATTGTGCTTGTAAATCTACGGTCATGGACCATGAATCCACCACGGTTTGGGCATGAGGCCCTCCATAAATTGAAATCACAATAGGTGGCAGATGATCTTTTTTCCTTGCTGGAAGGTATATCGCCCCAAATATTTCATCGCCAGAGGTCGCTTTAAATTTAAAAATCTGCGGCGGAGCCAAACCAAGCGTGTCGCAGATCGTATCCGGATCTAAAAGTTGTAAAACTTGATCGGTCTTCAAATTGCGCAGGCATACGGAACTTGGCGTCTGGGTATTTGAAAACTGATCCAAAAAATACTCTTGCGATGGGGCTATGACGACTTCGTGCCAACCGTGGTCCGGCGTGCATTTTTTGAGTTCTCCCGT
Source organism: Actinomycetes bacterium (assembly GCA_021785005.1). GTDB lineage: Bacteria > Actinomycetota > Acidimicrobiia > Acidimicrobiales > Acidimicrobiaceae > Acidithrix. The sequence continues at coordinate 8,757 of JAJYGT010000143.1, read as the reverse complement.
GTCTAGGTCAACTACGTATAAATGTCGCTCCAACGGAGAGTCGACCCATCCTGCACAATATAAGAGATTGGAATTTGTGTCGTAAGATTTTATCTCGTCTAGAACAAATGATCCCGACGTAACCTCGCTTAGGTTTCCATTAAAGTTCACCTTGACAATTTGCGAATAACCACTTAGCTCGCTCGTAGTGAAAAAGGCCTGGGCAGAACAATAAAGAATTGTCCGAGGAATATTTATCCACGGGTTTCCATCTTCGATTAAAATGAGCTTGCTTTCTTTACAAGACACGTCATGTAGCCACCATGAAAGCCTGGTTTGAAGCCGATCCAAAGTTGCAATTATCAAATGGGAACTATCGTGCCATTGCACCTTGGCAATGTATTCTTGATCTAACAAAATGGATTCAAGTTGGTACGAATTCAAATCCCCGCATCGTGAAATCCATAGGTTTACCGATGCATTTTGCTCACCGGCGAATGGGTACATATGATTTTCCGCTGCGAATGTACGAATTCCCTGATGTATGATCGAAAATGGTTTGACATTGGTTTCATCTACCTCGCAGTAAGCTAGATAATCGCCCATCGGGGAAACCCAGAATCCATCTTGTCGATCAAGTTCTTCTTGCGCGATGTATTCAGCGACACCAATCGAACTACTAGGTGAGTTTGGCTCAGCAACTACCGCTTTCGATTTACCCGTTAGGTCAAAGCGAATAATCTGTGATCGGTTTGAAGCAAAAACTGAATCTCCACTCGGCGCAAATTTAGCTGTCACCAAAGACTCTTCGCTAAAGTCAGCAATTATTTCAGAGGACTCGGCTTCCAAAACCAAGTAAGAACCCCCGGAGTTCAGAAGTATGAGATCTCGGTCGCCAAAATTGCATACTTCAAATCCTGCGATACCGTCCCAGGCAATTCGAAGGCGCTCTCGACGCATCTCTTCTTCGTGAGTCACAAATTTCGCATTTGTAGATGAGAAGTTGACTTCTTCAGCAACGCCGGTGACAGCGTCAAACCTATACAGCGATAACTGTGCTTTTGTTTTTGCAAATAAATAGTAAAGCCGCTTCGAGTCTTTAGAGAAAACAGCCCCCACAAAGCTCTTAGATCCCGGAAGTGGTCTAGTCGCTATCAAATCCAGGGCATGATCAAAATCTTCAAACAATTTGGTCAATCCCAGCCACTAAGTGTTCGATAAGTTTTCGGCTTTTATCGATACTTGGTTGCTGCATAAAAGCCACCTGCCAGTAGAGCAATTCCGAGCAAAAGATACCAATTCGCCGCGCCGCCCGGCAATACTCCTAGATAATCCACAAATATCACGATAAATCCAGCGCCAAGCAGTGCAAATAGGGTGATCGCCATTGCGCGCCCCGATTTCTTATAGCTCGCTGGCACCGGCGGGGTATAACGTTTCGACCCACTTGTAGATCCGCGAGAAGAACGTCCCCTAGATGAGTTCTTGGCAATCGAGCTACTCTTTTGTCTTTTCGTACCCGCCACAGTAATTACCAGTCCTTTTTAATTTCGCTGACGTTATGGTCATGTACCCTAATTTAGAATATGTAGTTAAGCTTTATATCTATGGCCGTAGCGAAAAAGATTCTTGTTGTCGACAACTACGACTCATTTGTTTTCAATCTAGTTCAATACTTGGGTGAACTTGGCGCCGATATCGACGTAGTGCGAAACGACAAGATTAGCGTAGACGAGATTTCTGAAAGATCTTATGAAGGAATCGTAATTTCCCCTGGTCCGGGCAAGCCGAGCGACGCGGGTATCTGCATCGAGGTCATTCAAAAACTAGGCGGGTCAGTCCCTATTTTTGGAGTTTGTTTAGGTCATCAGGCGATTGCAGAAGCCTTTGGCGCAAAAGTTATACGAGCACCACACCCAATGCATGGCAAAACCTCCTCCATAGCTCACACCGGATCCTCGGTATTTTCTAATGTAGAAAACCCCTTTAGGGCGACTAGATACCATTCGCTAATCGTTGACGAAGCTACGCTACCGGCGTTCTTGGAGATAACTGCGAGATCAGAGGATGGTCTTGTAATGGGATTAGCACACCGCAGTTTGCCAATACACGGGGTCCAATTCCACCCAGAATCCATTTACACTACCCTTGGTAAACAAATTGTGGCAAATTTCCTAAGCCTTTGCCAGCCTTTCCTCTTGGTCAGGTAATTTTCAAAAGTAGAATACATCGGCTTTTGAGTTTGGCAATGCGCGTTGAAATGCCGGTTTAAATTATGTAGGCACTTATCCATTCTGGTAAGTTGCATCTGAGGTCGGACAAATTCCCATACAGCGCATCTGGGAGCGCCCGATGTATCAACATACGCGGTTCATGGCCTAAATAACGACCCATATAACATCGGGGCTTACTTAGCGCCTTCGAGATCAAGCCAAACGTAACTGCTTTTGCACATTGAGGGTTCCTTCCACGCCGTCTCCGTTATACGTACCCGATAGCGGAGCTACGTCGGCGTAATCGCGCCCTACCGCAATGACTAGATAATCGCCCGTAATCTTGCGATCATGGGTCGGATCCCAACCTTCAGCTACCCAAGTTGAGCGACTTTGTCCGGGTACAGGGTGAAGAACCTCAATCCAGGCGTGGCTACCACCCTCGCCGGGTAAATGCCCAGAGACATACCGAGCGGGAACTCCAGCGTGGCGACAAGCAGCGAGCATAATATGTGCGTAATCTTGGCAAACACCGCGGCCACCCGCTAAAGCCTCAGATGCTGTTGTGTTGACACTAGTAATGCCCCACTCGTAGTTGAGCGCCCGATGCACCTTTGCGCAGAGAGATTTGACATTTCCATTTCGTACCTCTGTGGCTAGCTCCATAATCGCTTGGTCCGGTTTAGTCAGACGCGTGTGGTTCAGGTAACGCAGGTCGGCAGAGGTTTGGTGATCGTGTTGTCGATCAAGAAGTTCGATCTCAACCTCGACTTCAAATTCGACGGTATCATCGACTTGAGGAACGTTAGCTTGGACAACAACGTTAGAAAAGCTGTCGTATGATACGCGCGTATCGGATTCCTTTACATCTTTGACTTTGAGGTGCCATCTTCGTCGATGCTGGACGCCGTATTTCGATGGTGGAATGGTTCTAAAGTTTTGGCGCAAATCGGTAACTGGTGAGCTGTAGCTGTAACGGATTTGCTGTGAGAGCACGAAGGTACGCGAAGATGTCTTGGCGTAGGTTGTTTGACAGGTATCAATTAGCGCGTTATATCTCATCGGCCCACACGGTCATGAATAAAAGTTCAGACTCCACAAAGGTTGCGATCATGGAATCGTCGATCGCAGTGGATAGGGGCAAAGTTTTGACGTACCTGAGGGTAACTTAGCTATAAACCCCATCACAAATCGTCTGACCCTCATCCACTCTGGAGTTACAGATCCAAACATGCTCTGTGGTTCGTTTGCCATTTCTTGAGATGAACTGAACTGACTCAACAAGGTAAAAATGGCAGTTTCATCGGCTAGGTTCTGCGCCACTTCGACAGCGTCTGGACTCGACTGATCTGACCCGTTGGATGTTTCTGTGAAGAAATTGTGACCAAGTGAAAATGTTCCCAATGAGGTGGTAGCTTTTTGACAAAAATTGCTGGAACTGTCCAGATAACGCAGCGTTGGCACGTTAAGCACCTTTGACGACTGCTCGTCAAGAGTTGTCGCACTGTATTCGAGCCACGGCTTCGCATGAATTACGGTGTACGTAGTGACTTCGGCGCCATAATCGAAGTCGCGCCCTACCTGGACTTGCATATTCATTAGACTATACCCTGGAGATTGCCAGTTTTCTGGCTGCTTAATGTAACGGCTTGATGAACACAATTCTTTATACCTGAACATTCTTGTAATGTTCAGGTAACCCTTTAAACCCGAATGTCGCCGTTTATTTATCCAAAATATCTGGTAGTAGTTAACCAAAATGGCTTTTACCCGACCAGAAAAACAAATCGGTGAATCCCAACAAGTAATGAGGAATGTATTTGCAACAAATAAGAGTGTCTTTGCGACGGTAGAATCAGCCAAACCGCCATCGCCCGTCACCAAACTGCGCAGGTGTTAGTCCTGTTGGCGTCGTTACGAGTCCAACAACGTTACCGATCTGCATCCGCGCACCGAGCGATAACATCTCAGGCGCCTGGGTAAGAGCGGCATTGGATCTATCGCCGAGGTCATAGCAGCTCTTGCGTCACCAGAAACCTTAGTGCGGTCATAAATCGCTAAACGGGTTTTACTGCCAGGTCGTAGACATTGTGTTCGAGGTAGGTTCCGTGGCCTTCTACGACCAAAGAACCATCAAACGTCAGGACCTCATTGACTAACGCGTTTCGTTGGTTGCGATAGTGAATTACCAACGTAGATATGCCGACGTAGACACCAATGACTTCGAAGCACAAGTCGGGGATGCGGCGTAGGCCTTCACTCCAATAGGCGCGTAATGCGGCCTTGCCGCGTAGCACTCCGTCGCTGTCGGCGATCACCTGGGTCGCGACGGGCGACGTGAAGACGACTTCGTCCGCGAAGTGGCTGAGTATTTTTTCTAGGTCATGATCGTTCCAGCTTTGCACCCAGCTTTTGACAAAGCGTCGAACTTCTAATGGATCCATGGCCCAATTATAAACCTCCTGAGCAGGTTGGGTGCCTGAAGTCGCGCAAAATCCATTGCCTGAGAAAAAAACTGATCATCGTCATGGTATCTAGGAGGTAAGCAATAAAAACACCTGACTACAAAATAGCTGACGCTCACATAATCCTCCCCGCTTCGTACCCAAAGAAAAGAAATACCAGCGAGAATAAAGATCGATTGCAAAGCAGTCTCATCGGCACTAATAGTAAGGGGTGCAAGCTGCCAGCTTAACGATCCAGAGTTGGCTTCGCCAAGGGCGTTCAGTTGCGTATGGGTAAGCTATCAGAACCAGATGAGATCTAAAGCGAATATCGCTTTTTAGGAAACCCTAGACTCTTGCTGCCCAAGCAAATCAATTCCGGATTTTCGCGCTCATTTTTTGGCTAAATCAATTGCCAGAAAGCAAAGCCGATCTATAACTGGGGTCGGTCAATGGCAGTGCGCGCTGAACACTTTTCTTGTTTGCTCCGACAACTTCCATCGTGTCACAAAAACCTAACAAACCAAACTCCACAAGCACTCACCATAAGTCAAGTAGAGAAAAGGCTAATTGCCTTATGTTGATGATGTTGATGCGACTGTGGTAGGCGTTGATGCGGCTGTGGTAGTGGTTGACGAGGTTGTGGTAGTCGTTGACGAGGTTGTGGTAGTGGTGGTCGTCGTGGCTGGTCCGGTTGAAATCACAATATCAACCGATGAATTTGGAGCCACTTGTGTACCTGGGGCCGGATTTGTGGAAATAACATCTCCCGAGGCCACGGTGTCAGAGCTTTGATTTGAAGTATTGCCTATCGTTAGACCTGCAGAACCTAAGACGTTTCCGGCTTGAGCAATTGGTTGCCCCGTAACATCTGGAACGCTAATTGTTGCTGGTCCATTCGAAACCGTAAGGGTTACCGTAGATCCTTCAGGCAATTTGCCACCTCCCAACGGGCTCATTTTGATAACGGTTCCATTTGGAGACGAGGAGTTCACATAGTCGGTATTTATCGAAAATCCAAGAGGAACTAATTGTGATTCGGCATTGCCAAGAGTTTGATTGACAACATTTGGTAATCCAACTAGCGCTGCTCCTGAACTCACGGTCAGAGTTACGGTCGAATGCACATTCACCGAGGTTCCAGCCGTGGGATTTTGTGACAACACGGTTCCTGAAGCCGCGCTTGAGGACTGTTGGTAGGTGATCTTGGACTTGAGGGAATCAGACGACAAGCTCGAGTTAGCCTGGTTTAACGAAGTCCCGACCACGCTCGGCACTGAAACTGAGGCTAAAGTGGTAGGCGTCGATGAAACAAGTGAATTGCCTTTCACGATTGAGTACACCACAAAAAACAACGCCAAAACTAAAATAGCAGCGACTATCGCGACGATAGTACCTCGGTTATCTTTTTTTCGCTGTGATTCAACTGGTGCTGGCGTAATTGGTATGACAGTTGTTGAATCCGAACGTGGCAAAGTTGCTGTCAAGCGCGCCTGCGTGTTTGCCGCAATCTCATCCATCATCCGAGTCGTGTCCGACTGAGACGCATCAGCTAATAGGCGCTGATCACGCGAGGCATTTACCGGTCGGCGCTGCATAAATCGAAGCAAATCCGCCCTAAAATCCTGTGCGGACGCATACCGATTCGCCGCGTCTTTAGCCAACGCTTTTGATACCACCGCCTCTAAAGGTGCCGGAATGTCCGAGCGAATTGTGCTTAGCATTACTGGCGTTTCTTTTACTTGTTTTAGAGCAACTGATACTGCAGAGTCGCCTAAGAATGGAGGCTTACCAGCTAACATCTCATAAAGTACAATTCCTAGCGAGTAAACATCACTTCTTCCATCTAGTTGTTTACCCTCTGCTTGCTCGGGAGAAATATATGTCGCAGTACCCATTACTGATCCAGTTTGAGTCAAATCTTCACTCGCTGATTGAGCGCGCGCAATGCCAAAGTCAGCCACCTTAACATGACCATCTGAAGCAATTAGCACGTTGCCCGGCTTTATATCACGGTGTACTACGCCATGCCGATGCGCATAATCAAGCGCAGAAGCTACGTCAGAACAGATTGCTGCAGCGTGGTCAATATCAAGCGGTCCAGACTCACGTATTAGATTCCCTAAAGTTTGGCCGTCTACCAGCTCCATCACAATGAAATAGCTGCTGTCCGTACGTCCCCAATCAAAAACTGAGACTATGTTTGGATGAGAAAGATTAGCCGCCGCGGTGGCTTCTCGGCGAAAACGCTCGACAAATGCTTCTGACGTGCTCAACTCGGGGAAAAGCAACTTTAGTGCAACCAACCGATCAAGAAGCAAGTCACGAGCGCGAAAGACATCTGCCATGCCACCTCTCGCTATGCGATCTACGATCTCATAGCGATTTCCGTATACTTGAGCCACTGCCGTTTCTATCCTCCAGTTCCCGAGTTTACCCCAAGGGCTACGCTCAGAAGTGATTTGACTATTGGCCCCGCATATTGAGCGCCTGTTGAATTTGAATTTATTCCCGGTTGTGCTGGCACAACCACTGCCATTGCAATTGTTGGATTCGTTGCCGGCGCAAACGCAACCATCCAGTTGTCATTTCCAGTCGGGCTCGATTGATTTGACGAAGATAAGTTTATTTGTGCTGTGCCAGTTTTCGCTGCAATTTGAATTCCGGGAAGAGCAATGCCCTGAGCTGTGCCACTTTTCACAACGCCTTCCATCAATGTTGTCACTGCAGCCGCTGTCTGGGGCGAAGTCGCGACTAACCACGGGTGATTTGAGTACTTGAGAACCACGCTGGCTTGAGCGTTCGTAATTTCACCCATCAAATGTGGAGTCATCATGACGCCATGGTTCGCGATCGCACCTGCGACCATCGCCATTTCTAATGGCGTAGCTGCCACATCATATTGTCCGATTGCGGAATACGCAAGGGTGGGCAATCTGGTCGCAAAAGTAGAAGCACTCGGGAATTGCGACTTTGCCACGTCATAAAGGTCAAGCGGCGGTGCCTGGTTGAATCCAAAGGAATTCGCCTCCGCACTTAGTGCATTTGCGCCTAGATCTAGACCTATTGCCCCAAATCCCGTGTCACATGAAACCGCCAAAAGATAAGGTATTTGACCGCCACAAACTTCGTGTCCGTAGTTGTCTAAGCGATTCGTGGTATCAGGCAAAGCAATCGAAGAAACGCTTGGATAGACCTTGGTTGCTAATGCGGGATTATGGTCATATACGGCTGACGATGTGACTATTTTAAAAGTTGAGCCCGGTGGGTAATTACGTCGATATGCCCTGGCCAAAAGAGGCTGTGCCGGATTCTTCAGTAACGAGTTCCACGTTGAAATCTCAGTCGAGCCAGACGGCGATGCCAGCAAATTCGGATCATAGCTCGGACTGGAGTACATCGCTAAAATTGCCCCGGTAGATGGCTGAAGCACCACAGCTGCGCCACGCAATGAACCAAAAGCGCTTTGGGCGGCAAGCTGAAGTTTGGAAGACACTGTCAATATTACGTTATCTACTTGTTGTGTCGGCGACAACAATGAAGAAAGCGAATTAACTGCCCCATTGTGCGGCGTCAAATAGGAGTTGTAATAGGACTCGATACCGTCATTGCCGTAAATAATCGATTGGTAACCACTGATGTCCGCGTAAAGAGGACCATTGGGATAGGTTCGCTGATAGTGATAGATATCGTTACTTGGTACCGTTTCGGCAACTACTTGGCCGTCGGACGTAAGTATGGCACCGCGAGGTTGCGAAAACGCATTAGTGATATTTCTGGAGTTTCCCGGCGCATTCGCGAGACTTGATGCGTCAAGCACCTGGATTCTATTTAACTGTAAGAATAAAATCGAAAATAAGAGCGCCAAAAAAAGACCCATGAGTTTAATTCTGCGATCCATTTAGCCGCCAGCCCCAGAAACCACAACTGGTGAAGACGTAGTTGTGGCAGTTGTGGATGTAGTTGTCGGAATCGCCGTGCCGACTCCAGTTGATGAAGTCTGGAATTGCGCGACTTCGCTTCGTAAATTCCTGACGTAGGTATTGGCAGCAGAGAGATTGGGTTCTTGAACGCCCCTTTTGAGCTCTGGCACATAAGAAGCGGGAAGGGCTGTTAGATCG
>JAJYGT010000093.1 GCA_021785005.1 Actinomycetes bacterium | reverse complement strand
TTGTCTAGACTCATATTTTGTCCCCAGCTTGATATAGGAAAATTAATTAATTTTTTGATTTGGCATAGCGAGCTTCACGAGGTCCTTTGTGTCACGTCTGTCACCGCAGCAGCTAACTCCCCGTCAGAAATTGCAACCGTAAGCATATCTCCTACCAAAACGTGTTTTACAGACTTGACGATATCCCCATCTTTACTCAATAGAGCATAGCCGTGAGCCATAATTCTGACCGGATCAAAGCTGTCAACGCGCGACTCTAGAACTACCAGATCCTTCTCCGCAACATCTACGACGCTACGCGAGGCCATTTGGAGCCGATCGGCCAAGCGTCTTAGGTCGATGCTGAAGCGTTCGACCAAATTGTCCAAATCACAAAGTCTGCCAATATCTTTATATCGATCCACTTGAGTTCTGCCATTTGTTACCATGTCGTCACTTCGTTGACGAAGTCGACCTTTGCTGCCATCTAGCTGGCGTCGGCTTGCTTCGATTACTCTCGATGCATGCGCAAAAAGATCTTCACGTTTTTCTGACGGTATCCGACGAAATTGACCAAGAGCTCGAACGGAGGCGGAAAGAACCATCAATTTGGTATTTCTAAACTTGATTTCCACATCACGAATACGAGCTGTAGCAGCTTCGGTGAGTTGCCGTTGTCTCGAATCTAAGGCCATTCTAAAGTTGTCGAGGATATCATTCAGTTGGGCAGCTGCATCGTTGGGATTTGCTAAAATTCTATTTGCCACCTCGTTGACCAACACGTCGTCGGTGGAGTGGCCAATTGCTGACCATACCGGGACGGAACACCCTACTACGGCCCGAACAGGTCCTTCTAGCGAAAAACTCGCCAAGTCCACATGGTCACCGCCGCCTCTGGCCAATACGACTACGTCGAATTCGCTCGCTCGCCTTTCAATCATTTGAAAGGCCTCGGGTATTGAAATTGCAACATTTTGCCCAGACGTGTTGACGTAGAACATCGTCACGTGAAAGGCAAAGCGATCTAAGTTAAGCTTGGTCATAAAGTCAGACTCGGCTGCGGATCCCCTAGACGTTACTAACGCAATTCGCAGTGGAACTGTCGGCATTTTAAGAAGACGATTATTGTCAAAGAAATTCTCTAGCTTGAGTTTTCGTCTCAGAAGGTCTTTTGCACCCTCGGTTACCTGCTTGGTGCGCACAATATCTACACCGGTAATGCGGAGTTGAAGCTTGCCGAATGGCTTATATATGTCAAGGTATCCATAAAACACAGCCCGCAAGTCAGGCTTTAACGACATATTTAAGCCTTTTAGATCTCGTTCGATCGTCTGTAAATGATTGCGAAATATAACAGCTTCGATTTTGGCGATGGGCTTTCCCACGACTGACTCTGGATCGCTGTATTGACAAAGACTGATATAAAGTTGATCGAACTTAGCTGTAGACGCATTGTACGATACAACACCATCGACCATAAGGGGCGACCGCGCGGTACCTAGTGCCTCAAGAGATTGATTAGCAGCATCAATCAAGTCGCTAACTCTGTAAGTTACATTGATTTTTACTGATTGACCGTTCGCCACAACACCGCCCACAACTAGTACTTAATTACTGTCCTTATTTTGGACCAACAAACGATGTAAGCGTCTATTTAGTATATGACATCGCCCCAATGTCTAACATCAAATGGCTGTTCACGAGTTCAGATCTTTTATATTGAAAAATTTCTCTCATGATTTTCCTATAATTCATCGATAATTTAATTAATACCCGATACAGTTGCACTTGGGACTTGGTGCCGTTATCAAGAAACCTTCTGACTAGACCAAAAGTTGAGCAACTAGAAGTGAAACGTTGGAAAAGCCGAGAATTAAAGTATACCGCGATCGCGTTGGGCGTTGCGTTGACGCTCGGTGCTACGATTGGCCTTAACCGCGCTTCACCTCGAACTGCCCTTTCAAGTCCAGCCACTGTTGTCAATACTGCAATAGTCCGTACAATCGCAAAGCACGAAGCAACGTTTCATCAGGACAATCTAATTGCGTTCCGCGTTCAAGGCAATGTAACGGTTGGATTTCCTAACTTCACAGGTGTACTGCCTGTCGTGTTCTTTGGACATTTCGTTGGGTGGGCGCACAAAGAACTTCGAATTGCGGTTGAAGGCACTCCGACTCCATCTGGATCAATTTCATTGAAATCATCCTCCGCCAACCTAGAAGTTCCCAACTTGTCCGTTTTGACCGGTAGAGTGACCAGTTTCAACGCAATATCGCTTCGGCTAGCCTTGACCTCAGCGTCTGGCAAAGTATACGTCGGGACGTTCTTCACCCACATCAATGGCCTAGTTCGCACATTCACGGGTGAACTTACCTTGAAAGCGGCCACTTCGCAAGTAACTTAGATCTGCGAAACTCGCTCCAAGTCGCATAAGTTGACACGAATCGAGTGCCTTGAATTTGTTCAATTGCCCAATTTCAGACCAAATGTCGTACGAAACGAATCTATGCGCCAAACGGAATTAAAGATGAGAGCAGGTCAGACGTGCTTTCAACAACTAAAGCTATCTTGTTCTAAACGCTCACTACGTAGATAACAAAATCAGGATCAAACACGTCGAGAGCCGCATAGAATGAATTACCCATGGTGGCCGTAGCTCAGTCGGTTAGAGTGCCAGGTTGTGGCCCTGGAGGTCGGGGGTTCAAGTCCCCTCGGTCACCCCATTTTCTTTCAGGACGTGCCGTCTTGAACCTGCTTGTGCAGATTAAAATATCCACAAATTGACCTTTATCAAGGTAGGCTTGCCCCATTTTGAACTATGGTAACTCCAACATCGCACCGCCAAGCATTACTTTTCGGGAATTAACATCCCCGCGTAAAACTCACCTTCAAACCGCTGAATTCGCGCATTCTAGAATTGAAACTGTTTAGATAAGTCGACCATCGTCAATGCGAAACGCGTCAATTTTTGCGAGGTGTTGACCGATCCCCGTTGAATGATCCAACCGGAGCGAGAGTTCAGCCTCGGGTTGTTGTTTTATCGGCTAGCAATCCGCAACAAAGGCGATTTGACCTTCAAGCGACTTTTTGTTCATTTGAGCAAATTTTGTGAATTCCAAAATAAAAAGAAATGTCGTCGGTGGAATCAACCGCAGTCTTTCTTTCTTCGGCGTGCCCCGTGATTGGTTTTTAAAACTTTATTCATTCGGATTGACATGGGCGAATGATCCGTTACTATTTGGCGGTACTGACCGCTCTCAACTTGTTTATGCAACTGTTCAAGTCCGGTTCAATTAATTGTTTTGACCCAGGTTGCAAAGTTGCACCCGTCACTTTTTTTGGCTACGCGATACACATCTTAAATACAACCTAACGATCGTGCCGCCTAGCTTCTAGCCAGGTACAAGACTGCGGTCTTTCTAAACGAACATCCAGCGAGCACTGGAAAAGTTATTGGAGTCGATGGACACGTGTACACGATCCGGCAACTGGCGACGCTGAATGTTTGAAAGACGTTCAACCGGGCATTGTTTTCTGAAATCCTCATCGAGGACGGCCAGGCAGTGGCCGAGGTCAGGAACAACCACGGTGTCCCATTGAAGGAAGTCGCGGTTTGCACAGCGTCGATTTGGAGCAGCCGACAGGACTCGAACCTGCGATCTGCTGCTTGCAAGATAGTTCTCGCTTCAAATGGCATCTTGGGTCGTGATATTATTGAACATAGCTTTCCGTAATCGTTATTTTGAAGAAACGCTGCAACAACAAATAACAATTCGGTTCTAACTGAAATGGCTTTGTTGGGTTTTCGTAGGGTTTCTATAGTGCAAAAAGCCTATGGAATTGTGCTTAGAAGACAGCAAAGTAAACCTTGAGGAAACTAACCAAGCAAGACAGATGCGTAGAAACCGCTTTGGCATTGTAGCTAATCTCCAATAAATAGATGACAGACTGTCCCCGTCGACCGCCACAATCAATCTACACTTAAATCATAAAATCATCAGATACCACAGTCGTTCGGGTTCTCGCCCCGACTCCGAACGACTGCAATCTTTAGCACGACGCAGGCAAACAACTGTTATCGAGATTGTTCACAATGCAATAGAAGCCTTGGAACGTCATGAGTTCCTAAGTGGTCTGAATGACGACTACCGACACCTACGTGAGGATCAAGACCTCTGGAAGAAGTACCTAGCGGATCATGATGAATGGGACTCACTGGCCTGATTTGGCGTGGATTATGATGAATGGGACTCACTGGCTTGATTTGGCGTGGTGAGACCTACGATATCGACTTAGGGAAGCCGATAGGCCACGAACCAAGATTCACGCGACCAGCAGTTGTCGTTTCTATGAACATTATCAATAACGGCCCAGGAGAACTAGTCTCGGTGGTTCCCATATCCTCGAAGTTCTACGGACTGCGGAGCCATGTGGGGTTAGAGCGTAAAACCTCGGGTCTCGATCACGTTTAATATGCCCTTTGTGACCAACTTTGTACAATATCAACACGCCGCCTTTCCGTACGGCGTGGAGAAACCTCCCAAGATGAAATTCATGACATCCGCCAGGCGCTTAGATTTATTTTGGACCTATGAAAAGATCAGACTCAACATTTAAATATGCTTCATCAGCATTACCAGAGCACTAATTCGTTCATACGCCGACCAGCCATCATGCGTCATTACACATGACACCATTCACCAAAATTCCCCACCTGTCCCTCCAATTTAATCATGGACTATTTCTTAGTGCGTGTTTCACCTCATATTCCACATTGAACTGTCACTGGTTAATTGGCAACGGCGTGGGGAATTTGTGTGAGAAAAAGTCGGGAGGATCACGTGAGCGGTGTCACATCGAACTCCCTGATCTCATGGTGGCCGTATAGGATCGCCGGCTTTAAGAAGGTGGATTTCAGCCGACCTACGCTCAGCTCCAGCATGACGAAGCTGTTGTCTCGCATCTATTGGGAGACCTTTCGTAGCCCTGACAAAAATGAGCGAGAGGCCCCATTTATTCGGACTCCCTAGATTGCCTTAACCAGTACGACAACGCAGCTACGCGATCATCTCCACACCATGATCATCTCCAGTGACGCTCTACGCCCCTATAGCAATCAACGAAAGTGTTGGTCTGCATCTGGCGGAGAATGTAAAAGATAAGTACCTTGGGCCTAATGCAAGGTTTGTTACCTTCGATTTTATCACCCGATTTGTGGCTTGAGCTGCGCCCCCGGCAGGACTCGAACCTGCGACCTGCTGCTTAGAAGGCAGTTGCTCTATCCGCTGAGCTACAGGGGCTCCCATGAAATTGTAATCGCGCGACTAGGAAGATTCGCCGCAGATCTAAATAACCAGAACTTGCAGTTTAATAGTCAAATGTGAGGCAAAATCCATAAATTCGAAATTCGAATTCCATAGAACGTCTGATAGCACGTTCAGGACTAATAGCTGGTAAGCACAAATTCATCTCAAATATTCATATCGGTCGATTCGCGCTAGGCTCTAAGTTACCAAAATGGTTTCAAGCTAAGGTGCGGAATTCGCATATGAGGTGGATCTATTTCAGCTCTTGTTTTGAAATTAATTGAAGCCAGTTGGTACCCTTATTCGCATTGAGCAACTAAATTAAAGTCTCCCTTGCGCCTCTAGCTCAACGGCAGAGCAACGGACTCTTAATCCGCAGGTTCTGGGTTCGAATCCCAGGGGGCGCACCAGTTCGATGGAGGTTTTGCTAGTAAAGTGGCCCTGTCCCTAATATTGTGCAAATTCCATTAGGTGAATGAAAAACTAATGGTTACCTTGTTGTCTCTCCTACACTTAGGAAACTGCGCCAGCTTTCTAAGCTTATCCAGCGGGAAAAGAGCATTTTAGAAAGGGTTATCTCGTTGGGAATATTACTCCAAATAACATCCATTTCGTGGTCGGTTTTTTGAGCTGGATCGGTATGGTACTCTACCGCTCTTCAAAAGCGCACTCCAGTCCGGATGCAACGACGTTGAGGCGCTTGTCGCGTGTCCATAGAGTTGCACCTGGTGTCAGAAGCGTCGCGGCAAGCAGCTGAGCGTCGATAAAGCCAATTCCGCGACGCCATAGCTCATGCGTCTCAATGAGCAACATGGTTTCTTGGTGGGTAGCTACCGCAACGGCCGCAAGGTTTGCAAGCAGGCTCAGTAACTCCATTCGGTTGGCGAGTAGTCCAAGTGCAACCTCACCAATAACTAGTGGATGACCCAAAACCTGATTCCCCTGAGAAGACTATCAACCATAGGGTGCCGGTTGCGAAGATGCTCTACCCATACAGATGTATCAAGCAGAATCACAATGTAGGCTGGCGGCGCGGCGTCTGGATTAGATGGGGCTCACTTGCTCCCAGCATTGCAAGTCGACGAGCGCTCTCTCGCTCAATCAAGGCGAGCAGAGCCTCACGTACAAGGGCACTCTTTTCTGGCATACCAGTCAAACGTTGTGCTTCGGCAACCAACGCGCCATCAAGTGACAGGGTGGTTCTCATTACCGCACCTCCACATCAAATTAATCATTATATAATGACCAGAGTCGTGCACGAAAGCCTTGGCGACGTCAGCTTAGAGATCACGCGCAGCGATCTAACATTGGGACCATTCGGTTTTAATTACGACAGAGTACACGTCGCGTTCAAGGCGCAATGCGAATGCCTACGTCAGTAGCGACCATGCGAGCCGCCTACCGGAGGCGCTCTCACTCTCAGTCAATCGAAGTTCTCGACTACTTGAGCAGGCGACTCGAGGGTGAAGAGCTAGTTTTGCCATCACGGGCACTACGCTCCGCAAAGAGACATATCCAGCACTGACTGCGTCGGGCACAGCAAGGTTTTTTGAGCGGGTAGTTCACACCTGAATCAACCTTACAGTCCAGAGCGGGCCTGCATTGATTCGTGTGAAGTGAGCCCTGCTTGATTGCTCTCACGGTTGTTGAGGAATGATCTACAACAACGGTTTTTTCGTGCCAACCCACCCTCAAAAATGCGCATTCTATAGCTTTGTTGACCATCTGATCTATGGCCCAACGACGTTTTCAATCTTCGTCATCGGGCCGGCATGGAGGGGATAGGTTGGTGGTTCTACGTTTGAGTCCCAAGGAACTCTTGAGCAGTCTTTGAAAGAAGGCAGAACTCATTGCCCTCTGGATCGGCCAAGACAATCCAGCTCACATTTGAGCCCTGGCCGATGTCAACGCGCCGAGCACCAAGACCCTCCAAGCGTGCCAGTTCGTTTTGGGTGGTTATCCCGTCTGCGCGCAGATCAAGATGAAGCCGGTTCTTCACCGACTTTGGGTCAGGCACCCTCGAAAAGTCAATCACAGGCAACGATTGATCCCGTGAGCCGATGCTTACGTAATCAAGTTCATCGTTGGCTTCGACAACGTCCCATCCAAGCACTTGACACCAAAACTCTGCTAGGACGCGCGGACTCTTAGCATCAATGGCAACATTGAAAATACGACTTGACATTGCGCCACTGTAGCACTTGATGCGATACCCTGCAAGCAAAGCTGACGGGAACGCCTCCGTCGGGGTTGGCCATATTTCAATCTTTCGACCACTGGATATCAAAACTTGCGACCAGGAGTATCCTCTTGATAATTACTTTGTTTCGGGTCTGTCGAGAGTGTGTTTCTGAAAATAACTCATAATCTGCAGGTTGTGAGTTCGAATCCCAGGGGGCCTACCCGGTCAGAGACAATTTTTTTAATTTCACAAAGTGTCCGCCCAACATTTGCATCCTCTTCTTGTCAAAATAGCCATCGACAGGGTTTAAGTAAAGAGACACACGCATGATCCGGGAGTTACAGGTGAGCTTCAAAACGACCTATTTATAGAAATACGTCCAAAAAATACTTCATCGTAAAGGGAACAAAACAAAAAACTCAGTTCCAGTGACAGAAGTTTTTGATCGATTGTGCTAAGGCCGGACTTTCTCGTTTTAGTTAGGTTTAGGTCAGTTCATGGATGGAAAATTGCTTTGGAGAAAGAGTATTCCTAGCAAGAGAGATCAAGTGTTCGTGGTGCGTGAACAGCAGTACTTGGCTCGATTGCGCCAGCTCAGCAAGACAATTTATCGCAGCTCGCGCCCTGTTATCGTCGAAATTAATGAGCACATCATCAAGCACCACCGGCATTGAGTAACCGCTATCCACGGTTTCCTGGATGGCCGCCAGGCGAAGTGCGAAGTACAGTTGGTCTCTAGTTCCATCGGAGAGCTCGGGTACTGACCGTTCCTCCCCGTTTGAGTAAATCGCGCTCAGTCGAGGGCCGCTTTTTAGGTTCTCTTCGACAGCGACTCGTTTGCATCGTCCATTCGTAAGTTGTTCGAGATAGTAGCTTGCTCGAGAGAGAAGTGGATCCTGGTGCTTGTCGCTGTAGCGCCGTATTGCTTCATCTGCTATATGTCGAGCAAGCACAAGGCGGACATAGCGCTCTGACGCTTCCAGAGCCTTGGCAAACTCACTCTCAGCAAGAGCTGCTTCCAAAGCCGCGGCGTCGGATCCGTCCATTTCCCTTTGCTGTCTCTCAAGTTCCGTCTCTTTCTTGATAGCTTCCTGAAGCTGATCTCTGATAATATCAAGATTGTTGTTAATGTCTGAAATATGTACGTTAATCGCTGGGATGTCCAGTTCCTGAGAACTCGTGTCGAGCTCGGAAACCGATCGTCCGCCGCCTTGTCCAATGAGTTGTTCATCAGACTTTGCGATGTTGTCGTCGAGATCGGCAAGTTTTATTGCACTCTCCGCCACTTTGGCAAGTTCATCGATATCTGTAAGGTGAGTCTCATTCGCCAACTTGTTTAGTCGTGCGACAACACCTGCCTGGTTCTCTTGAACCTTTCGTAGTCCTTTTTCCGCGTCGTCCCGATCTAAAAATACAGTTTTTTGTTGAGCTTCTTGATCCCTTGCCTCTTTGACACTCTGAACCAGCCTTCGCACAACGTCAGCCGACGGCTCTGATGCGGTTTCGCCCAGGTAGAGAAGTACATCAGCTACCTCATTTTCAAATTGAACTGACCTGTCGTCTATACCGACGATTCTTTTCACAAGACTGTCGCGAGCGTCGATCGAACGATCAAGCTTTTCAAATTGATCCAAGACTGCTCGCCCTTCCACGGGTGAAGTAACGTCATTGGCGTATGGTTCAAGAAGCTTTCGAAAAGCGTTGGCGGCAGCCTGCTCCCTGAGAATTGCGTCGTTGAGGGTTTTGCGAGCATTAGGGAACTTGCGTTCAATCTGACGCTGCTGTTTCTCTAGACCTAGGCGGTCTTTGCTATTTGTCTCTAGTTCCTGCAAAAGGATCTTTGCTCTTTCAAGAAGTGGACCGATATCATTGCCAGACAGCACCTCAAAACCATACTGACCTGCTAACGCCGAAAGCCGATTGCGGTGAGTTTTCAAGTTCCGGAATGTACCTCGGTGCGCAGCCTTCGCTTTAGTCCATAGTCCTTGAAGTGCTCGAAGACGCTCCAGGTTTAGCATCCATTGCCGTAAACCATCTGGAGACCTTGGTATTGGCAGGACTGGCCAGGACTCTCGCCATATCGCATAGTCATTCTGAGCGTCGCTACGAATCTTCTCAGCTTTTCTTAGTGCCTTTTCAAGTTGTGCTCGTTCTCGCTCTAGATCATTGTTGATGGTACTACGACGGGCAGTACGGTCGGCCTCGCGCCACAACCGGTCTACTGTGTCGTCAGCGTCATGGGTAGTTGATTCGTGGTACGATGCAAGCTGCTGTTCATTTTCGTACGGCGTTCCTTCTCCTGTGACAATGTGGTCGTCGAGCCATGCAGATTTAATAAGCTTCCACGTGGCATCTCGCAACTTACGTCGGCTTAGAAGATCCTCTTCGCTTGGAAGCTCTCGTTCGGATGCAAGCCTATTTAGTTCCTCCGTCAGGTTCTCGACGCGGGCTTGGGCATCAACGGCCTGTTGGGTAGCCGCTCGTGCTTCCGCATCTGCTTCTTGTAATTTACGAAGTAGTTCCTCCACCTCCTCGCCACTTGGTGAGGGATTCTCCAGTGCGATACAAAACCGATCCTTTGGTATTCCAAGCCGAGCTGCCGCCTCAACGCACTCGCCATACGCATTTACAACTTCTGACTGCGCGCTGGACAGCGCTCGATCGAGGTCACCTTGGGACACAGCCGAACTTACGGCATCGTTTAGAGGTGATAGGTCGATAGTTTCTGGTAGCTGGGCGAGCTGGGCTTCTATATCGCTGAGATCGTCTTCCATGCTCTTTAGAACTGTTGTGGCCTCCACCAGCTTTGCATGCAAGGTCGTCCATTCCTCTCTTGCGACTCCAAATGCCTGTTTAGCTAAAAGCACTGTGCGTGCTTTATCCAAGTCCGCCTTTTCCGCCGGAAGTTTGGTGATAGAGCTGAGCAAGGTAAGAGCGTCGCGTTCGGCATCACGAGATTGCTGCGCCAATCCGTGTCGATCGGAACGGCCTTGCTCGTACGCGGTGATCATTTCGGCTAAGCCGTCGACACGTTGTGCTACAGACAAAAGCGTCTTATCTACAGTTATCTTTGAAAGTCTTTCGTCAGCGAGAACAATACGAGTTTCAAGTGCAAAGCGTTCCCCTTCCAATTTGTCTCGTTCTTCGATTACCTCTTGAAACCGATCTGCCCACGACTTGGGTGGAAGAGGTCCGAGCAAAAGAAGTTCGTCGCGTTCGGCAATCATTTGCCTTCGCCGGACCAGGTCTGGCAGGACCCCTCTAAGTGTTATGAGACGTTCGTGCTCTTGCTGCAATTCGCCGCGCCGCCCGTCGAGAATCTCGCGAAGTTGCTGAGCCGCTTCGCGGTTCTTGACGATTTCTGCATAATGGGTTGGCCTTAGTGAGAGCGAAGCAACGCGCTTTTGGGCTTCTAACGAAGATTTTAGAGCTGCATTGATGATTTTAGTCGAAGCTCGTGGAGCAAAGAGGCTCGACGCCTGATTGTCAAGGTTTTTGAGTACGGCATCGATTTCCTGAATTCCTAACCCCGCTGAGAAAACGGTTTCACCTAGGGCTCCGCCACGCTCCACCAGCTCGGCCGTGCCCTCTACAAGCTCTTTCCAACCCAGGGTAAGCATTTTTTCATAGTCATCTTTGCTCATTCCCTGAAGTATCTGATTCCAACGCGCAAAGGTAATCGGCTCTCCTGAGGCTTTATCCATCAAGGGATCTTTGTTGCGCTTGAAACGAACCACTTGAAGAACGTCTCCGTCTTGCGAACGAATACGGCCTCCCACCTGAAGCTTCGCCATCGGATGAACGAAGTCGAAATGCGTACGAAAGTCGAAATCATAAAGCAGGTTTAAGATAGCTGATCGGGCGGTGGTCTTTCCAGCTTCGTTCGGCCCGTAAATAATTTGTAGACCAGGAGCAGACAAATCAATCGAAGTATCGGTGAAGTTGCCGAATGCGACAATGTCAAGGCGATCAATCCGCAACTTGATCCTCCTTTGAAACAAGAAGGGCCATGAGGAGTTCCGCTGCGTCGTCAAGCGATTCCGACAGGCGTTCTTCACTGAGCGGGTCATCGCGCGATGAAATGCCAGCGGCGCGAAGTTGTGTACGGAGGTCACTCAACGAAGCCAGTAACCGATCACCCGAATTTGAAATATCTGAAACTGAGTTTTTAAGTTCAGCAAGCACACCATTGATCTCGCTGGCCAGGATAGAACCCTCCGCAGTTATTTTCCCTCGCGCCGGAGTAGTCGATACCTGTACCTTTTCTATCCAGACATCCGCCCGTTTGGTTAGCAGTCCCAGTGCCCGGATCTCATTTGTTAATCGATCTATATCGCTGCGCAGCGAACCATTTGCATTTGTGATTCCACTCAGCTCTATTCGGACAGCATAGGTCTCGGCCCCAGTCTCACATATCTCCTTTAGCCGCTCATGGCATCGTTCGAGACAACCGTCGAACGTTTGAACGCCGGTAACATCGACCTGACAACGCTCCCAGCGAACCGTAGCAAGTGTGAGTTCTTCTAGCCGAGGTTCTTTGTCCACAAAAGTAACCAAAGTCGCGCCTTTTGGACCAGTTTCGCGGATATGACGACCTTGAAGATTTCCCGGAAACACAATTGGAGGGTCGTCACTTAGAATTCTTCGGTTATGGACATGGCCAAGCGCCCAATAGTCGTAACGTTTCGATCTTAAACCGTCGAGCCTGCAGGGAGCATACGGATCGTGGCCTAATGAGCCATCAAAACAAGTATGTAGCATGCCGATGTTCAAAAAGCCGTCGCTGGCCACAGGGTAGGCTAGTGAAAGGTCTTCCATGACAGCTCTTGTGGCATAGCTCTGTCCATGCACCGCAACGCCTATTTCGCCAAGAATATATGTTTCTGGATGGGAGTGTGAAAGGACTTTGGTGTTAGGGGGGAAACGCAGGCGTTTAGTAAGGTTGCTTTGCGCGTCGTGGTTGCCATGAATAATAACGACTGGGATCCCGGCTTCGTGAAGTAGCGCTAGCTGGTTTATTACAAAGAGTCCGGTGTTGTAGTCTCTCCACTCCCCATCGTAGAGATCACCCGCAATAAGGACTAGGTGGACTTTTCGATTTATTGCTTCTGACACGAGCGCCAGAAATGCTGTCCTTGTCGCGTTCCGAATCGTTTCTGTCGGTGCACCGTCGTAGGCGATCAAACCACGTAATGGACTATCGATGTGTAGGTCGGCTGCGTGCAGTATGCGTAACTCATCCACCACGGATCCCTTCGAAGAAGAACAGACTATCCACAACTTGCGACCACTAATAAGTTACATGAAATTGGTGACTAGCGGACTTATTGTGTTGGAATTTAGTTGTGTAGGAACCCTACCATGGCCGGGAACTCGAGTAACCTTCTCGAACTTAGTTAGATAGCACAACTCAAGGGTCCTTATAACCCTTGGAATTCAATTCTTGGAAGAGGCTTTTTGTCGGTCTCCTCCTTTACATAGTTTTTTCGCGGCACTTTCAGGTGATGAACCTCATGGTCGATGCTTGCAACAAGGTGTCAACGTCAAGTGCTCGTCTAGCTGGGCGCGATAATTCGCTAAGCACACTGGACACAATTTAGCCACATAAAAGTAACTATGTAAGTCTTTTTTTGGAAAGATTCGATTTAGCGCACGGTTAGTTCGTTGCAGGTAACACGTCGAAAGCAAATGATGCCGATGGCCTAGATACTCGGCGGAGATTTGCGGAGATATCCTCCAACATCTAGCCTGACTGCACTAAATTCCCATTTATTGTGCAGCCGACCATATATCGTATGACGTGCTCATCTTTGCTTTGTTATGTATAGCCGATCCACTATAGCAACGCTGTTTGTTTGCCCGTTATGAGTTCGAATCTCAGCGCGCGAACCGAACCTGAATCGACATAGCATGATTCCGGCAACCTTGCGCTAAACATGCAAGTCATGTCTAGCGAACTCGAAACCTATGGTGCGCGCATTGTGCGATGCAAACGGGTTTGCGCGAAATCATGGTCGGATTGTCTTGACGGCCGATCAAACCCGAAACTCGGCGCAATTGGGCAATCAACTATTTCGTAAATGGTATGCGCACGGTCAGTGCCTTTGGTTCAATCGATCTACAAAGTTCGGTGGTTTTGCCAAAAGTATCACCATCAAGTTCTATAACCTCAAGTTGATCAAAAGTTGCGCTGAACGTTGTCGCTGTGTTGTAGCGAAGTGCTCGAATCTCTTTATCGTTGCCCAAAAGTTTTCTCCCTATCTTGGTGCGCCGGACAACGCCGTATTCCAACGCGACTTTAATCCAAATTTGCACCCAACCGAAATATCCTTGCGGTCTGAGGAATACGATGTCAAACAAACCGTCGTCGATGGCGGCGTCAGGCAATAGCCAAATATTGCCTGGGAGGGTGCCACAATTTCCGATAATGAGAGAGTGTGCTCGAACCATACCTGTATCTGTTTCATCAAATGTGTACCGAAAACGGAGTTGGCTTTTATCCTGCAGCGCTTTGAAAATCGCCAATAGATAAGCAAGCCACCCAATTCGTGATTTCAACTCGGGATCGGTATTTTCGATCATTTTTGCGTCTATGCCTACGCCTGCCATCACCAAAAACGCATGGCGGTCTGTTGATCCATTTTCGCGCTTGACTTCGACAACACCGATATCAATATCACGGTCATCGCCGGAAAATGCTGCATTAACCGAGTACTGAAGATCGTCGAGAGTTAAAAGGAGATTACGCGCGAGAAGATTTCCAGTTCCTGAAGGAATAATCGCGAGCGGAATCTTGGATCCGCGAAGCGAGTCAGCAACCGCACTGACGGTTCCATCACCGCCAGCCACAAGCACCAAGTCGACAGGGTGATTGATCGCCCGACGACCGACTTCTTCGCCGGGGTCGTCCTCGGATGTTGCCCACCAGACCGTCTCCATCCAGCCATTTAAAGATTCTTCTAAAGCAACTGCCTTGCGAAGCGCATCTAAATCGACCTTGGTTGGGTTGTAAATAATTGCCGCGCGATTCTGTCCATTCTTTTCAATCCTTGCACCTGGTTTACTAGACGGAGAATTTTTCTTTGTCTCGTTTCGCATAAGTTCCACCCTAGGGCGCTAGCATCTCTGTCACGCACGAGGAACCTACAGCGCCCAAGGACATCAATTTTCGAGATATGCCCAGAGATCCTAGCGTTGGCGCCGACATCTTTTCAAATTAGTTATTGCCTATCAAAGCCGTGAAAAATGTTGCTCGAAATTTAATCCGACGCCGCTCTTTACGCATTAGCACGCATAGAGTTCGGTTTCGCTAACCATCGTCCCATCCTCATACCGACGGATCGCAGTCAAAATAGTCTTGAGAGCTAACACCGATGAAGGCGAACCAGCTGCGGCACCGAGTGTCATCGGGGAATAGTAAAATGTTGCCATGCCAGACTTGTCCCGGACTAATCCCGTAACAGATGTACCAGCTGCGTCTTGTATCAACGCCGTCGCTCACTTCGAAGCACTGCTCAGTTTCGAGACCGACTGCTGGGACGTACACAATGGATTACAGCACAGCCACCCTGGGTTTGTGCTTATCGACGTCCGCAGTGCTGAATTGTTTGCTGAGAGTCATGTGCCAGGAGCAATTAGCCTTCCTTATCGGCGGATCAACGATCACAATCTCAGCTCCTACCCACAAGACACGTTGTTTGTGGTCTATTGCGCCGGTCCTCACTGCAATGGCGCCGACAAGGCGGCTGCGCATTTGGCACGTCTAGGGCGCAAGGTCAAAAAAATGATCGGCGGCATCGAAGGCTGGAAAGATGAAGGGTTCGACCTCATAAGTGCCACCTGAAATTCCTATAGTTATCGCGGCGCCAGGGCAGGCCGTTTCGATGCGGACCCTAGTTCACCCCTAAGGAACCGCCATCGCTGCGAGTAGTGTCAGAACGAGCAAGACCAACACCCCAAGCCCCGAGACACTTGATTCGCCACCTAGTGACCACGACCGGACTTTGTAACCAACTAATCAACAAGACGCGGCTCAACGCTTTGAACCCGACGAAGCTATCCCCGTTGGAACGGGTTGTGAAGCCACGAAATTCTCGACTTCTTGAAGCACATCAACAAAAGCGTAGCGATTGGCATTAAAAGACTGCTGTTGTCGGTAGCAGCAAATACAATTCGTGCGAGTGCGGATTTGACGATTGGCGCCACACTACTGTCCATGGTCACTATTGGCTAGTGCGCCGTGACATTTTTAGTTGTCGAAGCTCGCTTTATCACTTACGGTGGAAACAACATCGTGCAGATTCAATTAGCAGAACTATGATTCTTTGTTGGGCTATCAGTAATGGTGTCAGACGTAAGTTATGACTCGCTAGGTAGATCTATAGCTGGGGTAGCTTGAGTCGAATTGAATTTAACACCCGATGCCCTGGCCAGAAATTTATCGGTAACTGAAATTCAAAGTTGTATCCGTTATTCAGACGCCGCCGCCTTTGGAATTTGGCGACCCACCCTTTTTTTAATAGCACGACTTTTCTTGCCTTTGCCCCGCCCTGTCGATGCCACGGCGCTCGGCGGGATTCAAGCCAAGCGCTCCTTAGCTGAGATTGATCCACCACATTCGCCAATCCATCTCGGGTTTCTATGCGTTTGCATAATTTGCAGTCGCGACGCTCAGTTGAATCTAAAACTCCAGCTCTACACCAACTGCTCCAAACGTGCTTACACTTAGGTTTCCTGCGGATACGCCACACTATCATGGGCGTTCCAAATTGGCCTCGAGTCACAAATTGTCCATTTCGTAAACTATGATTTGCTAATCCGCCGGTCGTCTAGTCGATGCAATCTCTGTAGTCCTTATCTACAAGATTTCTAATATTTTTCAGTGTCGCCAGACCCGGCGCTTATAGTGCTTCGCCGTAATTTAGGTATTATCTATGGGCGCGGCATCGTAAATTAAGTGCCGCTTAGACCCCCAAGCAAGGCTAAAGCATCGAATTAGCAACTCTAACAATGGCCTTTCTAAATTCAAAATAAATTGCCTAATATAAAAACAGTCACGAATTCTTTAAATAACCAAGTTACAAAGACCCAGGTAATATCGAAGACCTCGAGTTCGCAGGTCGAAAAGCAACATTTTATGATCCATAACAACGCGTTATTCGCCAGCAAAAAACATCGTTCATGTTTCTCGTTCAGAAATTCTCAATTCGAACTCAAGGTCATGTGGCTGCTTAGGCTTACTTCCTCGAATCTTGCCTGAAGGTCGACTACGCGAAGGCAATGCGTCAGTTGTGGCAATGAATGAGAGGGATTTAGTCAGCGATAAACTCCAGCATCCCAGGGGTTTCTGGTTTGTGCTTTCAAGTAACCTAAGCGCAAGTACATATCGAAAAAAACAATTCAGTTTGCAAAAAACAATACGAAAGCCGCCCTGGGCCAGATTCTATTTCCTGGCCGGTCTTCTTAGAATCAGCGTTGGTCTCGACAACTTGACAAAGTCGGTAAAACTAAATCTGTGTACCTATTTCCATCTCAAAAGCCAAGCACAACCGAATCCGCGGTAAGCGAGAGCTGTCAGGTCAAAGTTTTGGCCCATGTCCCCTAGCCACTGGCCATTGCCAGTGAAGCAAAGTCTTTACTCTGGCAACAAAGATCATACTTTGGTCGTGTCCTACTTGAGACATCGCGACCTGTAGCGTGAGAATCAAGCTACAGGCAAAGACGAGATACCTCTCGGTTTTTACAGGTTTATCCTTGACGAGTTTACGCACATATTAGTACAGCGACATTGGCCCTGGTTTTATAGCAGGCAGCCAACAAATTGTACCGATTCAAAACAAGAGAGCAACGAAAAGACAACTCGCAAACCTACGGCGCCTAAAAGAAAGGAAAAATTTAGTTGCTTGCGTGCTATTAGTTAGCAATAACTCGCCACTTTTGCTTGGTGGAATCACGCCATTAAATAGTTCCGTAAGTTTTAATATGATGGCAAAGTTCGAATGGCTTTAATAGCCCAAGACTACACAAATATCCATTTCGGGCAAATCCAAGTGAGGTTGTCTTAGGGCAAATCTGTATTTCCAACACACGTACTCCAAAAACTTCGTGATGCAGCTTATAAAAATACGCTGGCAACTGGCAGCAGCTCGGTCGATTTGAGGCCGCTCACCACAGCACAATTTATTTGATCTTTCATTACTTAAATCTGTTCTTGCAAAACCCTAAAACCACAAAAAAGTTACTCAAAAGAGCCAATGACAATCAACGGTGCGGAGAGACTTCGCCGTACGTAAACACATTGTTAACCCAACGATGATATCGTATGCTTGTGAAAAATAATGCGAGCTTCGACAACATCCAAGCAAAGCTAGGCTCTAGCTTTAGCCTGGTATCAAGCCATTATGCGGTATCGCGACCCAGCTACCCAACTGACTTGATTTCAAAAATAGTCGACGAAAAATCTAAAGTACTCGAACTCGGAGCGGGAACAGGTCTCTTGACCAAGGTAGTAGCACCTAGGTGCAGAGAGCTTGTAGCAACAGATCTGTCACCTGAAATGCTAACTCATCTACGCGACTCCGCACCCACCCGACACATAGCGGCTGCGCGTGCTGAACAGTTACCGTTTGGCGCCAAAAGCTTCCATCAGGTAATTGCTGGTCAAGCAGCTCACTGGTTCGAGCTCAAATCTTCGTTAGCGGAAATTGCGCGAGTGCTGACACCGAATGGACATTTGATATTGATATGGAATAAACGCATTAATGCCGAGGAATGGCTAGATCGATTCGACCGGATCGTAAATAGTGTGCGAACAGACGACACAGAGCGTAACATTATTAAAAACATTGAACAGTCCGGATTGTTCTCGAAGTTTGCCAAGAAAACCGCTAACTTTAGTCACGAGATCTCTACAGATAATGCCGCATCATACGTAGAGAGCTTTAGCCATGTTTCGACGCTTCCTGACCCACAAAGAACAGCAACGATCGCCAAAGGCGCTGATTGCCTGATACGTAATGCAAACCCTCGGGGCATTATCGAGATACCTATTACCTGCGAAGCTTATGTTGCTCAACTGATTTAAGCTTGGAGGCTAAATTACTAACATTTAGCCGGCGCGGGGTTTAGTTTGCAATAAATAATTCTTGGCATGAGCTACCATCGACTGCCTCTAGTTCAGAGATCATCCGACCCAACGTGAAAACAAAATCTGCCTCTTCTGCCAAGCGCCGAGAATACCCAAGAAAACGTTTCTCACCATTTCTATCCTCCCACTCTGCCTTCTCAGAAACCAGCACAACCGTCTTCTTTTTTGCCTTTAATTTTCGAAACAATGGCACAAAATCCTCATCGCCGGTAAATACCACCACAACATCCACACCTCGTTCCATCACGGCCTCAAACGCTGAAAGTGCTAGCCATACATCAATTCCCTTTTCATTATGTGAACCGTTGCCGTCAGATACCCGGTAGTAATGGGGTTCAATGTTCGCGTACATCAAGTTATCTTCCACGTATCGATCCGACTCTAAGACCCTGATGTATCGCTCATCTTCAGAAATTGTATTTCCGACGGGAATTCCAAGTTCATCCGTTGTAGATATCGAGCGAATGTTTTGCCCCGCTCTTGCGAAGTCTCTTAGTGAACGCGTCGAAAACCTGCCTTTGAAGAAATGCGCCTCGGCTAATTCATAGAGCGCCGTAGAACTTGGGCCGCTCGAATTTAATTGAGCACAAATAAGTTCCTGCAATCCCCCTAAATTCAAAAATTCTCGCCGACCATTAAAGAATCGATAATAACGACTTACCTTATCAAAAAAAGATCCATCGTAATAAAATCCGACTAGCGCCTTTTCCATTTATTCACCGTCCTCGAGACGAATCGACATTTATTCGATATATACAATTTATTCAACTTTAAATTTGGCTTTCCAATTCAAATACAAAGCATCACTCTTCAACGATAAACCAAGCGTTTGTTGAGATGTTGACAGAATGTAAAAAATGACAGAAGTGTCCTATAATGCTCTTATCGAATTCTTATATTCTTCAAACTTTCAAAACGTTCTTCAGTAATGATACGAAATTATGTTGCGGTCGGACTTCAAAAATAAAATCCGCGTTAAAGATTTCAAAATAATTTTATATTTCCGGCACGTGAATTACTAGGCTAAGACCTAAGAAATATTTTGATTGACAACGTCGAAAGTCGCCAGCATTCTCAAATGAAACTTGGTAAAAATAACTTCGACAATTAAAATCTGTATTTTCTTTATGCTTTTAAACCAATGATTTATAGGGACACCAAAATAAAATTGCTCCTTTTAAAATTTGCGATATATCTTGATTTGACAAATTCTTGAAGCAATCTCAAGCGTATCTTGAATTCAGTTACATGTTATGGCACACAAGCACATCTTTTGGATTTCTTACTTGCAATACTTATATCAATTCCCCCATAAGACCTAATCCTTCAATCAAGTACTGCTTCTAGAAATTCGTCAAGGTAAAACCTTCTTGTGGAACTCGATTACAATTAATTCTGCATCAAAAATCCAAAGCAGCGACCGAGGGGATCTTTACGTGGAAAAGCAGCAATTCTCGCCGGATTTAGTTCGCAACGAATTTGGACCAAGTGGTCACTATCTAGACACTGCGACACTTGGAATTCCCCCAAAGTCAGGTGTCAGTGCAATGAAAGAAACTCTCCAACATTGGCAAGATGGTACACTCAATGTGCGCTCAATAGACAATATTATTAGGGCATCCTGTAGCAATTTTGCAAATATCATCAATACCTCGCCAGAAAACGTTGGCATAATAAGTCAGCTTTCAACCGTTTCTGGTATGGTCGCCTCCTCCTTGCCTTTAGGGTCAAAAGTTCTAGTTGCCAAAGAGGACTTCACATCCGTGACGTTCCCTTTTTACGTAATGGAGTCTCAAGGTCGACTTGTAGTAGAAACCGTAGATCTGGACAAAATAATAGAGTCAGTCAATGCAAGTTTCGCAGCAGTAGCTGTAAGTGCGGTTCAATCTTCAGATGGAAGAGTGTTGGACCTTGAAGCTTTGGCACATACATGCGACAAATACAATGTCAAGACATTTATAGATTTCACGCAGGCCGCCGGTTGGGTCAAAGCAACAGCTGAGATGTTCGACGTTGTAGCATGTCACGCATACAAATGGCTCTGCTCACCTCGAGGTACGGGATTTATCGTCACGCGACCATCCGCCAGAGAGTGGCTAGTGCCTATTTTTGGGGGGTGGTATGCCGGAGAAGATCCATGGGACTCAATTTATGGACCACCGCTGCGCCTAGCTGGAGACGCCCGAGCATATCAACTGTCTCCGGATTGGCTCAGTTGGCGAGCCACCGAAATCGCAACTAAGTTCATTAGCGCTATGGGACCCGAACAAATTGGACAACACAACATAAAGCTTGCGAACCATTTTCGAAGCGAGGTTGGACTGAAAGCTTCGAACAGCGCAATTGTAAGCGTCGATTGCGACCTCACGGAAAAAAAACTTCAGGAATCTCACATAGTTGCGTCGTTTCGCGATGGACGACTACGTAGTTCGTTTCATATGTACAACACAGAAGACGACGTCGAAGCGCTCTTGAAGGCCCTGTTCAAGTAGAATTCAACGAGACAGCAATCCACACCACGGTATCAAGTCTCTGCAACAGCTAATAGTTCTAGTTCTAGGGCGTTCATCATATCTGTTGACTCGATACGCCGCTGATCAGCGTCCACCACATAGAAGGTATCGACCACGTCATCGCCAATGGTAAGCACTTTGGCGTGTACCACATCGAGTTCATACCGGGCTAACGCATGGGTCAGTTTGAATAACAATCCAGGCGAATTCGGACCACAAACTTCAATTACGGTCGCGCGCTCCGATGCGTCTCGGTGGATTGTTACCCGCGGTAAAATTTTTGCACTCTCGGCCACTTTACGCCGCGTTCTATTCGCCTTTGTCTTTTCCAAGATACGTGCTTCTAACGTGGTCGGGTCAGCTAACGTTTTTAGTGCTTCAATTTGGAACCGTGCCCAGTTCGGTTCTCGACCGTGAGCACGCGCCACTCTAAATCTTTCGATAGCCACACCGTCTTGGGAGAAAACATCAGCGGATAGAATCGCAAGACCGAGCACGGCTAAGGTACCAGTTATTTTTGCAAAAAGACCAACTTCATCGGCTGCGACGACCCACAAGGTGTCAGCCTCGCCACTCACGATCAAAGTACCGTCAAACGAGTGCATAAGATCGACTTCGAATTTACCCGGAAAATGTGGGTTCGGATTTGACGACTCGCCACGCATATGGGCAAGCGTGGCCTGGAATAGGCCGTCAAGCAATTCTTCCTTCCAAAGCGACCAAGCTACCGGTCCGGTCGCCTTCGAATCGGCCTCGGTAAGCACCCTAAGAAGTTCCAAAGTTAGCGTGTCAACCACTTTAGTCGCCACATCATGCACAGTTTTCGGATCAGAAATATCACGTCTTGTGGCGGTATCAACTAGTAATAAGTGATGCTCAACTAGTCGGTCGACCACCTCAACCTCGTATTGGCTTAACCCCATCCGCTGGGCAATTACGTTAGCGATTTGCGCCCCTTCATGAGAGTGATCGCCATTCAAGCCTTTTCCGATGTCATGCAAAAGGGCAGCAATAATCAACAAATCCGGCCTTGATACTCGCCGACGCAAACGTCCGGCTGCTACGCCCGCCTCTATCAAATGTCTATCGACGGTGTAGGTGTGGTAAGCATTTCTTTGGGGTAAGTACCTGACTCGCTTCCATTCAGGCAATACTTTGTCCAAAAGGCCGTAGTGGTCAAGGCGTTCAAGGATTGCGATCGAGTCATCACCATAGGAAAAAAGCGTAACTAAGGCGGTGATTGTTTGTGAATCCCATGTTGTAAGCAGCGGCTCAAGCCTTCCTGCACACAATGAAAGTGCATCAATGCAAAGCCCCATACCCAAACTTAGCGATGTAGCAGCCATTTTAATAATAACGGAGGCATCGAGATGAGCTAGCGCTGCAGGATCTAGACAAACCTCGGTACCGTGCGAAAACACACCTTTTGGGATGGTGCCCCACTCATCGGTAAGTACCTTCGACGAGTGTCGTTTCCCCATCGGAACCCGAAAATTCTCATCCAATGAGCGGGAAACAAACCGGCCCGCTTCGGCAATTCTGTACATGAGCTCATCGGCATCTTTTAAGCCCATAGCGCTAGCAACCGCGTCTTGATCTTGCAGGTATAGACGATTCTGTGCTCGTGAGGCTCGCGAATGCATAATATTTCGCACAGTGAGCAAAAGTTCCGTGCTAGTTTGAAGTTTCTTTAAATCCCCTGTGCGTTCAGAATCCGCCTCAACCAAATGCTTCAGCGTTAAAATGTCACGAAGCCCGCCGTGAGATTCTTTGATGTCAGGTTCGAGCAAGAAAGCAATCTCGCCGGATTCTGTACGTCTAGTCTCAGACTGGGTCTTAAAGATAACGCGATATCTGTCCAAACGATTTATAAACCTATCTCGTATCTTTTTAGATAGTGTACGAAATAGTATTTCATCACCGCAAATTAGCCTCGCATCTAACATGCCAAGTAATGCGCGCGGATCAGCATCCGCAACTCTGATTGCTTGAGCTACTGTTCGAACTGAATAATCAAGGCCGACCCTTGAGTCCCAAATTGGATACCAAAGGCTTTCAGTAAAATTCTCGATCGCAAGCCGTGGCTTATGTAATAGCAAGACATCCAAATCCGAGAACGGTCCTAACTCGCACCTCCCGTATCCTCCAATTGCCACTAATGCCGTACCTCGAAATTCGAGTGCTAGCGACGAAATAAATTCATCAGCGGCGCTCGTCAAGGCTCGCATAGGTTCTAGAGACGACCAGTCCTGCACAAGCAGCTTATTTCGTTCCCGTGTAAAGGTATCGAGGCGACTAGATTCACCTTTTTCTCGCGACACTAAACGAACCTCTTTAAATTACAAATTGACGTTTATTACAGCTTTGCCATCTCGAAGCTCCCAAATGCTAATTGAATGGAGCTGCTTATAACAAGATTGATGATAAAAAATGCGATCCTAGACATTACCTGGTAAATTTGGTGGAAGGCTTGATATAGGCTTGCTTGATGAATTTCGGTTCAACAGGCGTCAACACCCGATTCACTAGTTCTTATCCGAACAATATCTTCAACGTCATTCACCCACACTTTTCCGTCCCCAACTTTGTCGGTTCGAGCCGCATCCATGATGACCTCAAGAACGTCGGCCGCACGTTCATCCGCAACCACGATTTCGACTTTCAACTTTGGAACGAACTGCACCTGGTATTCGGCACCACGGTAAACCTCGGTATGGCCACTTTGTCGACCAAATCCTTTGACCTCAGAAATTGTCATTCCCTTTACTTCGGCTTTTAACAGCGCGGAACGCACGTCGTCAAGCTTAAAGGGCTTAATAACTGCAACTATCAGCTTCATTAACGCTAACCGAACCTTCTAACGCTGTTTGGGTCATGAGCCACTTCTAACTCATTATGGCAATTACAATATAGTCCCAACGAATCAATCCTTTGAGATGTGCATAAGTTGCAAGCGATGTACCGACGAGTTTCTTTGTTCACCTTATAATTCTCAAAACTTGAATTCATCGCGCTCGAGCCTCAACCTTTGCCGCAAGCGCCACTAAACGTCCCGATGACAACGACAAATTCGACGCGGACACACACTTACCACAACAAGCAAAGTTGGAATGATAAATTGCCGGGATAGCCACTAGACTCTCGAAATTCACTAAGGAAATTGCGTCAGCTCGGTTGCCAATCGCAGCTAAAACAACCAGTCCAACCACTAAAAGTTCAGCTAGCAAAGAGCCATAAGGTCTCAATAGCAACTCGATAGTTTCCCCAAGCACCAGCATGCCTAGCAACCCTAAAACAACACTAAAAATGCTGTTTCTATTTAGGTCGTTCATAGGCCCCCTTAATAAAAGGTTAAACTTTACTAAATTGGAAAAACTTAATAACTCGTTGAAGCCAAGCTATTTTAGCGATGTTACAGGAACAATTCACCCTTGTTACTTCTCTGTTACGTGACCTCCACGCTACGAGCTAGACACAAAAAAGGTTTTCACATCGTACAAGATTTTTTACTCATCGGAAATATTTGCCGATTAGACAAATATAAGCACGGAGGTGAGTGCGATGAAAGCCATAGAACTGGAAGCGACCATAAAAAAACTCGGCGCACGACTTAGCGAGGTGAGACTTTGCTCGGGGGCCTGTATCGTGCCCTGCGAGGTTGTTTCAGTAAGCGCCGGGAAAAAAGCCACATTGTGGGTTACCGCGATGGGAGAAGAACTGTTTTTAGATGTCGATCAAATAACATCTGTTATTGCGCTCTAGCTTGGCTTGCAGCGCCTAATAAATATTTTTCAAAACCCGGATCACCTACAGGTCTGCCTTAAATTACCCCTAGCAAAGACCGCTGGAACGCGTAAGTTTTAGTGCAGGCTTTTAGCTATTGCACACTCTATTCACAATCTTTTAAATCACACTTACCCTAAAGGAACCAACGAAGTTCCCAATGGTCCGAAATGGAAGCAATTTCAAAACTCACCAGAACATTCGTTGGCAATAGTAAAGGCGAGTATGGATATGGGCTGGTATTACGGGTTACGCGGCGATTACCCAATCGGTATGTTTATTGGATTTATGATTTTCATTGTACTAATCGTGGTTTTCGGATTTATGTTCGTCAATTATTTCTCGAACAAACTTGTAAAGAACAGCCCGAAACAATCGATTCAAGACCCAAATGATCCAAAACTGATTTTGGATCGACGCTTTGCGTCTGGCGAAATTACCGAACAAGAGTACAGGGACGCGCTTAGAGTTTTGGGGTATCCTGACAATGGTCCTAGTGCCTCACCTGGGTAAATGAGGCTCACAACTTAGTTGTGAGGATTCACCTGCGATCTTATTCATTCGATGAGGTTAGCTTTTATCCGAAATTAAACGTGAATCTTGCTTTCAAAAGGTTGTGACGGCATCTCTTTAGATCGTGGTAAAACCAGATCCAAAGTTGATCCAACGTACAACGTTGGATCAAACAAACAGGTTAGAGATTGATCCCAGTCCCTCGATCTCACAGGTGACGATATCGCCGGATTTCAAGAAGGTAGGAGGATCCATCGCTGCCCCAACACCCCGCGGTGTCCCAGTCAGAACTACATCACCGGGTCTAAGTGTAGTTATCTGCGAAATGTAGCTTATTGTTTCGTTGATACCAAAGATCATTTGAGACGTTCTTGACGCCTGCCGTATTTGACCGTTCACTAAACTCGTTATGGCAAGGTCATGTCCAAAATCCACGTCGACGGCGTTTACCAGCACGGGCCCCAACGGCGTCGAGGCGTCAAATATCTTTCCCTGCAAAAACTGGCTTGTACGCCACTGATAATCTCGCATCGATACGTCATTGCTTATAGTAAATCCTGCTATGTAATTAGCGGCCGCTTCAACCGGAACTTTTGTAGCAGTTCGGCCTATAATAATTGCCAATTCGGCCTCATAGTCCACCTGTTGGGAATTAGTGGGCAGCTCAATGTCTGAGTACGGTCCAGTCATAGAATCACTAAATTTAGCAAACAGTGTCGGGAAATTGGCACCTTTGCGACCCATTTCAGCTACGTGGTCGGCGTAATTGAGTCCCAGACAAATTATCTTGGACGGATACCTCACCAAAGGGGTGAGTTCGCTCGCTAAATACGGAACTGTTTTGGGATTTTCAAGAAGGTGGGACCTAAATTCAGGCAAATTGATTCCTTTTTCCAGCATGGCGCCCACGTCAAAAAAATCAGTCTCAATACAGTGTTGCTCATCGAGCAAATAAATGGCGTGTGTTTCTCTCCCAAAACGCCTCGTCGCAAATCCACTTACAAATACCATCTGAATCGTCCCTTTTCGAGTGCTAATCTCAGCCATAACAAGCATTAAAAACTATCGGCGATGCGAGTAATGACTCTAATCTTGATTATCCACCCTTTGTCAGATTCGAATAAAATCTTTTACCAACTACTCAAGCGACAAAACAATTACCTAACACTTGCATATAAAGCTCTAAGCAGTCAAATAAACAACCATTTGAGAATAGGGAACAACCTTGTCCGCAAGTCTAAGCACCACTGTACAGACAGAGTTGATATTCAGGCGACTTGGATTCGGGACAAACTCAACTTTGCCATCATCACAAGCAATTAAAAACCCCAGCCAAGCTATCAATAGTCTGCTCCAGGTGGAACCATTGCGCACAACCAAACTACCGCAACCAACTGGGTTGACTACTAGCGCTGATCTTGAGCACGCCAGAGCAGCGAAAAATCCAGCACAATTAAAGGCCATGTTTCGTACAATTCGCCAAGAAGAGTTCCCATCCATAGTCATTTGGTGGATGAACGAGATGATAATGTCAAGTCAGCCACTTGTAGAAAAAATGACGCTTCTATTGCATAGCCACTTTGCAACCGCAATATCTAAGGTTCGCCTGGCATCGTTAATGCTTGATCAAAATAATACAATTCGCAGTAACGTGTTTGGAAATTTCGAGTCCCTCACACTTGCTTTGGCGCAGGATCCGGCTATGATGATCTGGCTTGACACCGTGACAAATATCGCAGGCAAACCAAACGAAAATTTCGCACGCGAACTTATGGAACGATTTACCCTTGGGGTTGGCAACTACCGACAGTCAGATGTTTCAAATGCTGCCCGTGCGTTTACCGGTTGGCGGTTCAACAAAGAGACCGTTGCGTTTGAAATCAATCCTTCGCGCCACGACAACGGAGTCAAAACCTTTTTAGGCGTCACCGGCAACCTTGGGGGCAATGATATTATCTCGGTAATTTTTGAGCGCGCAGATTCTTCTAGATTCATTGCTGCAAGTCTTTTTAGCATGCTTGCATATCCAATTTCAAATACCGATCCAATCGCAATTGAGCTCGGAGATATGATCGCCCCGTCGAATAATCTCGGTTCTCTTGTCGCAAATATCGCAAACCGACCCGAATTCCTATCAACAACCTCCCTAAACGGATTGGTAAAACAGCCGGTTGAATATTTAGTTGGAGCAATGAAAGCACTTAAAATCACGCTAGATCCAAGCGCGCCAAAACAAATCATTAATATCTTGAATCAATTCGGGCAAGTTCTTTTCGATCCCCCAAACGTTGGTGGATGGCCACAGAACTCGTATTGGCTATCTACGGCAAGTACTCAATCTCGAGCTAGTATCGCCAATATTCTGGCAACAATCGGTGACATTTCAAGTGTCGAAGATTCAGCTACTTCGGATCGGGTTGACGCCACTATTGCGCTGCTTGGAATCTCGCATTCAGGTCCAGAAACTCTTAACGCACTTGCACGCGTCACCTCCAATCCGATAACTACTGTCGCACTTGCCATGTGTTCACCCGAATATGTCTGCAACTAAGGATTTAAAATGAAATCGATTTTAAAGCTATCTCGACGACAATTTTTAGTTAGCGCTGCCGCTACTGCTACGTTTGGAGCTGGTGCCACTGCGGTAGAACTTACAAAGTCAAGCAATCCGCTTTTTAGTATCCGCCAGTTTTCTACCGCCGACCCCTCACCCATTTTGGTTTTACTTACGCTATATGGTGGCAATGACGGGCTAAACACGATCGTTCCCTTCGAGGATAGCCTCTACACCCAGCTTCGTGGAGCTATGGCCCTAAAGGACACTCAAGTAAAACCTCTCGGTGAAGACAATCTGTGGATCAATTCGTCACTACCGAACATTTATCAACTGTACAAACAAAAAAAAGTAGCCATAGTCAGAGGAGTCAGTTACCCAAACCCAAGTCTTAGCCACTTTGTATCGATGGCTATATGGCAAAGTGCAAGTCCGAATCAGGAATTATCTAGTGGATGGATTGGTAGATACCTAGACCAAACAAAGCCAACTGACCCGATGCACGCATTATGCCTTGGTAGCAATGTCCCCTTAGCGTGCATGGGAAATATCACCCAGGCATCCGCAATTTCAATGGTAGGCACACCAGTTGCACCATTCCCAGGCGCACAAACCGCATTTTCGTCAATGATGACTCCAAAGTCGCGTACGGCTATGCCAGCAAATGCGGCAAAAGAGGGAACCCAGCTACTAGCTCTGGATGAACAACTAGGTTCGCTCCATCTTAGCAGTTCAACACCTGCTGAGACAACTTTTACTGATCTCGGTGCCCAGCTCACGGCAGTCTCGCAGCTGATAAACGCAGGTGCCTCGACACGAATTTACTCTGTATCAGAATCTAGCTTTGACACTCACTCAAACGAAGTATCGCTGCAAAATGCATTGTTAGCGAACGTAGATAGCGCAATTGGTAAATTCTTTCAATCGCTAAAGGCAAGCTATTCTAAAAATGTGACCTTGGTTGCATACTCAGAATTTGGTCGACGCGTTGCCTCCAACGCCAGCATGGGAACCGATCATGGCACGTCTGGGCCGGTATTACTCATTGGAGGCAGTGTGATCGGCGGAATGTACGGCGAGCAACCACCCCTAAACCATCTAGCAGATGGAAACTTAGAAACTACTACCGACTTTAGAACTGTCTATGCTACCGTCCTCGAACGGATCCTTGGGCACAACCCAAAAGACGTCCTAAATGGTAATTTTCAGCCTTTAGACATTATCTCTGCCTAGCGAACACACCGCCTGTCATAAATGTGAACTCGCAAATCCGACACGCGTAGTCGCACGTCATGGCAAGCGTTGTAGCACTTCTTTTAGCTTCATTGCACTAGATTCATTTATATAGTTGTGATAAACCGGATGGATGTAAATGCAAGTAAACAAGATTTCTCTCTATTTCGACCCAGTCTGTCCATGGACATATATTTCTTCAAAATGGCTCAGACAAGTGAGCAAAGAGCTACAAATTCCTCTTGAATTCCGACCCTTTTCGCTGGCACTAAAGAATAAGGGCGTCGAAGTTCCACCCGAGCACAAAGCTCCGCTTGAGCTAGGATTATCTTTACTGCGCGTAGTAGCCGAACTTGGAAAGACGCCATCTGGCGTCAACCAAGACCTAATCTCAAATTTGTACAAAGAGTTTGGCCGACAGTTTCACGAAAATAAAATGCACGATCTTAATTTCCCTGCACTGCTGGCAAAATTTGAAATTGATCCAGAACTATACCAAAACCTCAATAATGACGAATTAGACAAACTCATCGAACTCGAAATGGAAACGGCGCTGTCACTTACTGGGGATGACGTGGGAGTACCAATATTATGCATTGAAACCGATACTGACGTTAAGGGATTTTTCGGACCGATTCTGTGTCGCATGCCAACCGGTTCGGAGGTTCTTGACCTTTGGGAACATATCATCGGACTTAGCAGCTTGGGCTGTTTTTTCGAGATAAAAAGGAAAAAAGTCGGCACGCCTATTTTTTGATCAACAAAACGTCGTAAAGGTTATTCGACTTGATTGCAAATCTCGCGTTGGTTTGAATCGAACCAAATTCTAAAAAGGGGAACTTGAAGTTTTCTTGCTATGCCCCTGATGCAATAGAGAAATTCTTATGGATATACTGGCAACTGAAGACGCCTAGCGTCTGACCACAATCTCTCAAGAGAGTAAAATTCACGAGTTTCTGGAAGAAAGATATGCACTACAAAATCTATATAATCGAGTAGTACCCAGGAATTATCGCCCAAACCTTCTATTGAACGAGGAGTCCGACCGAACTTTTCTTTTACCTTTTCTTCGACCTCGTCGGCAAGTGATCGAATCTGACGCGAATTTGAGCCGGTACATATTAGAAAGTAGTCAGATATCGGGCTAACGTCGCTCAAATCCAGGGCAATAATATCTTGACCCTTCTTTGCCTCAAGTGCATCGACTGCTAAAAGAACGAGCTCCTTTGGACTAATATCATTTTCGACAAACTCTACTTGCAAGTAACCCCCACGTAAAACTAACTCCATACTACCATCCGGGGACACAGATTGCCACATTCCTTAGGAGTAAAAACAAACTTTACGGGTTATAGTGTTCATCCAAATACAACCCAGAAGCACGAATATAAGATATCGTTTCCTTGGTAAGGATGTAGTCCAATGGCCTTTTCTCGCGCACTCTAGCCCGAATATCGGTGGAAGAGATGTCTATCGCTGGAACTTCAACAAAAAGTGTTTGCCAGCGAGCCACTTCCGAACGCCCTACCCAACTGCCTGGTCGATTTACGATAACCAAAGTAACGAGCTCTGCGAGTGTCTCTGATCTTTCCCAGGACTCAATTTCCTTAGCAGCATCCGCGCCGACGATCAAAAAAAGCTCAGCACCCGGGTACTTCAAACCTATGTCGGTAACTGTATCTATAGTGTATGACGGTCCCCCCCGGACAATCTCGCAATTACTAGCTTCAAGACCCTCAACACCATCCACCGCTGCCTCTACCAAGGCAAAGCGAGTATTAGCATCAGAAAGATTTCGAGTACCTTCTTTTTGCCAGGGAATATTTGCCACCACCAGCAACACTAAATCTAGTGCAGCACCAGCTTTTGCATTTACCGCCGCAATCAAATGACCCACGTGGACTGGATCAAAGGTTCCTCCAAATATACCAATCCGCTTATGCCTAGTGTTCTTTCGCATATCGAGACTCATTACGGCCTCAACTTCTTGCGAGTCGAGCAACAACAGGCGCAAATTCATCAATTTCGTGTTGATGAATTACCCAATATGAAAACCCATATTGCTCACGTCTTGACAAAAGTGTTTCGCAAACCTCGTCTAGCGATCCAACCAGCACGATCGGTATCTCCTTCGCCTGTTCGACGGTCACGCCAAATGCTGGCACCAACCCTGCCAACCAAGACTCCGCTCCATTACTCACTTTGGTCACAAACGTTAGGCATTGCAACTCCAAAGATTTCTCTCGACCCTTAGACGCTTGTTTCACCCATTCGATGCGCTCGCTAAACGCTCTTGGTCCGACTTGGGACACTAACTCGGGTCCCACGGAACCTGCGCTTAGGTTCACATTCACGCCAACAATATCAGCTTTTTTAGCTGCTAACTCAAGCATTTTTTTCCCACCACCGCCAAGTATCAGGGGTGGCGATCCGAATCTAGGAGTAATACATTTAGCATTTTCAGTTCTATAGAACTCACCTTGATAAGTTGAAGACTCGCCTTTTAGCATTACTTTTATGATGTCAACTGATTCCGAGAGTCTTGAAATACGCTTTGACGGAGAATCAAACGCTAGCCCTGCCATGGCATAGTCACTTTTTAACCAGCCTGCCCCAATGCCGTATTCAAGCCTTCCATTGCTAAATTCATGAATCGTCGAAAGCTCTTCTGCCAGAATAACCGGGTGTCGGTAATCGTTAGATAGAACTAAGCCGCCTACATGAATATTCGTGGTCGAAAGGGCAGCTAGCGTCATTGCGGCAATTGGTGACCACTGATTTCCACCTAGATGATCTGGGAAAAAGATTGAACTGTACCCTAAATCTTCTACCTTGCGTGCAAGGTCTTGTAGCTCTTTCGCATCGTGCGTAAGTGAAGAAACCTGGACTCCAAAACGGAATTCGCTCACCGTACTCACCCTTCTATAACCGATTCGCCTTATCCTATAAGTAGAAGTATTAATTTCATTTGAAACTTGAAAACAAGTCGACATGAAACTACCAACGCTGGTTTAGCAATCAAGGTGGAGAATTAAAGTGTGGACGCCTGACTCATGGAGATCACTGCCGATCGCGCAACAGCCTGATTGGCCTGACACTGCGCGGCTCGAAATAGTGGAAAAGGAACTTTCGGCACTACCTCCCCTGGTTTATCCATCGGAAATCAAAAACTTGTCAGGGCATCTGGCAAAGGCCTGCAAAGGTGAGGCCTTTGTTTTGCAAGCAGGCGACTGCGCAGAATCATTCGATGACTATTCGGCAAATATGGTCAAGAACAAGTTAAAAGTCATTCTTCAGATGGCAGTGGTCCTGACCTATTCCTCAGGCGTCCCAGTAATCAAACTCGGACGAATTGCGGGACAATTTGCCAAGCCACGAAGCGCAGCGTACGAGAGTGTTAATGGTATCAACTTAGCTTCGTTTCGAGGACACATCATCAACGGAGATGGACCCACTGCCCAAGAAAGAATACCCGATCCCACGCGGATGATAAAGGCGTATCATCAGTCAAGCGCCACGCTTAATTTGCTGCGTGCTCTTACCAAGGGGGGATTCTCTGACCTTTCGAAAGTCCACACTTGGAATCAGGAGTTTGTGGCTTCATCAGACGAGGGCCAGCGATATGAAATTCTGGCGCACGAGATCGACCGGGCTCTGAATTTTATGGCGGCATGTGGAATTGACCTAAAAAACGAGGAAAGCCTCCAGCAGGTAAACTTCTGGACATCACATGAAGCATTGTTGCTGAGCTACGAAGCTCCGCTTACACGATACGACCGCGCGAGTAAAACCTATCTGGATCTTTCTGCGCACGCAATTTGGATCGGTGAGCGCACCAGGGATCTGGGCGGCGCACATATGGAATTTTTTTCAGGAATAGGCAATCCGATAGCGTGCAAAATGGGGCCGTCAATGACGCCCGAAGAAGTAGTCGCCGTTTGCGAAAAACTTAATCCACGAAGGATTCCCGGCAGGCTAACTTTGGTCTCAAGAATGGGTGCGGACAACGTCGACGTTAAGCTTCCACGACTAATCAAAGCAGTAACCGACGCTGGACATCCTGTTATATGGTCGTGCGACCCGATGCATGGAAATACTTTTGTCTCTGACAATGGGTTCAAGACCAGAAACCTAGAGGCGGTAATCGCTGAAATCGCCGGATTTTTCAGAGTACACAGCGCACTAGGTACTTGGCCTGGCGGAATTCATGTTGAATTAACCGGTGAAGATGTCACGGAATGTATTGGCGGATCATATGCAATTAGCGAAGAAGACCTCGACACTGCGTATAACACAATCTGTGATCCAAGACTAAACGCTCGGCAATCGTTGGATCTTGCGCACCGAGTGGCGGAACTACTCATCAAAAACTAAGAACAAGACCGCTACGGCAAATCGATTTTACTGGCCAATTTACCAAACTTTGGCGAATTGATCGATAATTACATTCGCTAAATTACAATTCCGCAATAGTTGACGTAGGCGAAATTAGCGACTACGATGCAATGAACGCATATCTAAGTCCAAAAACAAATAGTTTCTAGATTTATCAATTTTCTCATCTGAACTTCTGTCAGATTATTACTACAAATCAATTTAGACCACACCGATTTATACCGATAGAAACTTTCGAGAGAAATGAGCTAGCTCGCAACGAGAGGTACTTCGTCAATGAACCCATTCCCTGCATGGATCGTCTATCGCTCGACCGTAAAGTTGGCAACCAGGGATTGCCAGATATGAAGTCGGTAAAAACTGCCAAGAAACTTTTGGCGTCTTCAGCTCTGTTTGTTGCATTTGGTGTTGCACAACAAATGCACGTGCCAAAGGACATATACGCGAGGTCCTATCCAACCCGCGCGATAAAAGCAAAACTTACATCATCGACAAGTCCGGCCTATGCCGGCTATCGACTGATCGCGGCCGACGGCACTGTTTATACCCATGGAGCAAATAGATTTTTTGGAGATGCTTCGTCATTGCCACTAGCAAAGCCAATTGTTGGTTCCGCCCCAACTCCAACCGGCCTCGGATATTGGCTTGTGGCGTCAGACGGTGGCATATTTACATTTGGTGACGCAGGATTCTATGGCTCCACCGGCGCCGAAGTGCTAAATAAGCCAGTTGTCGGCATGGCAGCTACTCCAGACGGTAAAGGCTATTGGCTTGTTGCGTCAGACGGTGGCATATTTACATTTGGTGACGCAGGATTCTATGGTTCCACCGGCGCCGAAGTGCTAAATAAGCCAGTTGTCGGGATGCAGCCATCACCCACTGGTAACGGATATTGGCTTGTGGCGTCAGACGGTGGCATATTCACGTTTGGTGACGCAG
Organism: Actinomycetes bacterium; assembly: GCA_021785005.1. Classification (GTDB taxonomy): domain Bacteria; phylum Actinomycetota; class Acidimicrobiia; order Acidimicrobiales; family Acidimicrobiaceae; genus Acidithrix. The sequence continues at coordinate 9,255 of JAJYGT010000093.1, read as the reverse complement.
CTTTCTATGGTTCACAGGGTGGTTCTGGTATTAGCTCACCAGTGGTTAGCATCGACGCTAGCCCTGATCTCATCGCTGGAGTTCTTGGGGCGCCGGGTTTTGACGTAAGTAACTTTCAATGTAACTTGAGCTCCTCACCAACCTCGGGAACTTTTGTTATGATTGAAGCAAATGGCTGGCCCTTTACAGCATTTAACCCGTGCATGGCTAAGGAAGCAACCTGGGCTAGTAACAACTACCAGCTCTACACATTTTTGGCGCTACCAGTCAGCTACGTTAACAACGGATATTCATTCAATTCAAACGTTTTGACATCCCAATATCAACAAGGTCCAGACGGTAGCGCAACTATAAATGATGAGGTGTACAATTACGGATATAACGCCGCCCAAGCTGCTTTCAATGCGGCTAACGCCCAAGGGGTATCATCACCAATCTGGTGGTTGGATATCGAAGGTGCCAACACATATTGGAGTGCTGACCCTCAGCTAAATACTGAATCAATTCAAGGAGCGGCTGACTTTTTCACCCAGCAAGGTCTCGTAGCAGGGTTATATTCTGGCCACGCCACGATGTATGCGCAAATTACAACTGGCACCTCCTCAGGACCAGGTGCGACAATTACGGGGCCCAATGGTGGTCCGATACCGCTTTGGTTCTTCTCATCGAATGGCACCTCGGCGTGTACCACCACTACCAATCCAGATGGAACTTTAAACCCATTCGCAGGCGGGATACCATGGTATATTCAAACTTCGTTCCAAGGTAACTATGACACGGATGTCTCTTGCTAGCACCCGCATCAGTGCGTTTCCCAGGTAACAAACAATCCGACTATTCCACACACTGGACTAGATTTCGCGAATCGAGAACTGAAAATCACCTAACCTATGGTCGACTCCGTCGGATTCGGATATCGCTTTGGACTCCATATCAATCGATATGACATGAATTGAACCAAGCTTGACTTCGCGATCAAAAAAATACTGAACCTGTGACATGCCGCCAATCCAATAGCACGCAAGGATGGGGCCTGAGTGGGTAAATACTATGGGAATAACCATATCGCTAACGAAGTAGCGATCGACGAGCTTACCAATTCCAAGATCTGCCCGACGAATCATATCAAAGTAGCTCTCTCCGCGATTCCCGATTGGATCAAAGAACGACCCTTGCGTAGAGTTCGACAAACTTTCCCAGCTACAACCATCCATTTCACCCGGATGTACCTCACAAAAATCACAAGACGATTCAATTTGCCAAACGTTCAAACCAGTCACCAGTTGTGCCGTCTCAACGGATCTCGGCATTTGCGAACTAAATACCTGCGATTTTGAGTTGTGGAAATTCAATCGACAGGTCTCGCGCAATTTATGGGATACTCGCTGGGTATCTTGGACACCAAAAGCGCTTAAGCCAGTACAGCCAAGATGCCCGCCCACAATCTGATCAAGAGTCGCCTGAGACTCACAGTGTCGAATTAGAAATATCTCTAGAGACGAACGTCGCATTAGAAACCACCCATCAGGGCATTATCTTATTTACAAACACTTTTAGCTGGCGAAGATTTCTGCACTCTACAACACTGGTACAAAAACGCTCATATTCTCTCATAATTGAATCGCCCGAGTTCCAATACGCCCGTGGTTCTGGATTCAGCCAGTAAATTGCCTTCGCTTTAGCGCTTAGCAGCTCAACCAAGTGAGAATTCGATTGATGATAGTTGTTTCTTGCATCACCTAGGATCAAAATCGTTGACCGATTTGTAACAGCGACGGCGTAGCGCTCGACAAATCTTTCGAACGCGGTTCCGTAATTTGTATGTCCATCCACGTCGACGACCCGCACCTCAGCACCGTCTGGTCCAGTAAAGCCCGATTCCTCTATCACTGTGGTCACTTCGTCAATCGCGTCAATAAAAACAAAACTTCGCACCTTAGAAAATTGTTGAGAAAACGCATGCAATAGTTGTAGCGCGAAGCCCGAAAATGAAGCGACAGATCCAGAAATATCAGCCAGCACAAAGATTTCTGGCTTTGTCAGCGTCCTTCGGTGAAATCTAAGCAATATCGGTGCGCCTCCAAATTCCAACGATTTACGAAATGTTCGTCGAAAATCTAGCGTACCCGAGGCTCCAACTTTACGACGCTGCGACAACTTTGCAGCAAATTTCCTCGCCAACGGTGCAATTTCATTTCGCATCTGGGAAATTTCCTCGCCGGAAGCGCGCATAAAATCAACATCGTCAATTAGTTTCACTCGAAGTGTTTTGGCTAACGCAGACGGGCCACGCTCGAACACTGAGCGTCGGCGAATTTCCATCTCAATCGATTCTCTAACGGTCTCGATCAATGAATCGGTTAACTCAGCTGCTATGAGGGACCCGATGGAATCATCGCCATAAAAAGGCGTGAGGCGCAAAAGAAGCTGTGTCCTTAGCTTCTCTAGATCCAGGTCGGTAAGCAAACGATACAAAGCAAAAGAACCAGAAAAGGATCTATTTGGGTTGTCGTTCGAATAATTTTGCACCACAAGTCGAGCTAGATGCCGAAGCTTCGCGGTGTCATTAATCGTCATTGCATCGAGCAACAGTTCTCGCAGTTCAAAGAGAGAATTCGCCGTACCTGGGGCTTGCGTTAACTTAGATTCAAAATCTTGGTCAACGACGCATTCATCCGCAATCGTCAAATCTCCAAGTTTTAGTTCTGCACCAGTAAAAAAAAGATCAAAAAGCACCTCAAATACCTTTAGATGATCAGAACTTTTTACAAGAGTGGCGATAAGTACTAGCTTGAATTCTTCCCGGGTATTAGAACCGATAAAACAAAGTGCTGCAGCTGCGTCGATAACTTCAGTCATAGAAACAGGTATTCCCGCAGCTCGTAACGCTTCAGAAAATTCTACAAGCCTGTCATTCATGCGTTATTTATTTAACCAAAGTTAGGGCTTTTTCAAGATCAGATCGATACTTGAACAATACATTTAGTGTCTGTTGAACAAACGTTGGATCCAAGTCCTTAATTCCAAGAGCAATAAGGGTATTTGCCCAGTCAATGGACTCCGAGATAGAGGGGTGTTTTTTAAAATCAATGGAACGCATAGTCATTACAAAGTCAGCGATTTGTTGGGCAAACTTCTGGTCTAGTTCAGGAACTTTAAGCAAAAGGATGTCTCTTTCGCGTTCCTTGGTGGGATATCCAACATGCAAAAACAAACATCGTCGTTTGAGCGCCTCAGAAAGCTCACGAGTATCATTCGACGTGAGTATTACGAGCGGATGCTGTTTCGCTCGAATCGTTCCAAACTCTGGAATTGTAACTTGAAAATCGCTTAGAACCTCTAGAAATAATGCCTCCGTTTCTAGTTCCACCCGGTCAATTTCATCAATCAAAAGCACGGTTCGTTGTTTGTTTGAAATCGATTTCAGAATTGGACGCGTTAGAAGGTATTCTTCAGTAAAAATATCTGCTTTGATCTCATCCCAGGAGGCCTGTTTCCCTGACATCTCCCTCGTGGCTTGAATTCGCAACAACTGCTTTGAATAATTCCACTCATAAATTGCCTTAGCATCATCAAGTCCTTCATAGCACTGCAAACGTACCAAATCAGCTTCAATCGCCCGTGCAAGTGCCTTTGCAAGTTCAGTTTTGCCGGTACCTGCCGGACCTTCAACTAGGATTGGCTTTTTTAAAACGGATGAAAGAAATACGGTCGTTGATATTGCTACGTTCGAAATATAGCCCTCGCGGTACAATTTCGCGGTAACATCGTCGACGCTGACGAAGATCGGCGTTTCAACCGATGCTTCTGGTTCGTTGGGATTTTTGCTCACTAAAATTACAACCTAACTTGGCCTTGGCCTTGTATTACATAGCGTTCACAAGTTAAAGACGTTAGGCCCATTGGTCCTCTCGCATGCAATTTTTGGGTACTGATACCAATCTCCGCGCCCAGACCAAGTTGGTTACCATCGACAAACCTGGTTGACGCGTTGACAAGAACTGCAGCTGCATCTACCTCTTTGGTAAATCTTCGAGCATTTTCGTAGCTGTTTGTTAAAATTGCCTCAGAGTGACCAGTTCCGTATTTGGAAATATGCTCCAACGCTTCGTCGAGATCAGAAACTACTTTAACTGCAAGAATCAAATCTAAGAATTCAGTTGCAAAGTCTAGATCTGAGACTTCTTTGGCTCGACCAATGATGGCGCAAACGGTCTTATCGCCACGTATCTCAACAGTGGGCACAACCTTTTCAAGTCGTGCAAGCAACTCATCCGCGATATTTCTATGGATTAATAACGTTTCAACCGCGTTACATACACCTGGTCGTTGAACCTTCGAATTGGCAATAATTGCTAGTGACTTGTCAAGATCAGCCGATTCATCCACGTATATATGACAGTTTCCATCTCCGTCAATAATGTAAGGAATGCGTGCATTATTGCAAACCGTTTCTATCAACGAGGGTCCACCGCGCGGTATTAGGCAATCTATGTATCCCTCTAGTTGCATGAACTCCACGGCGGATTTCCTCGACGTATCACGAACCAAACTCACCGCGTCACCTGGAAGTCTTGCTTTTTCTAGTGCCTCCGAGATTAAAATTGCAATTGCAGTGTTCGTGCGAATCGCGCTTGACGAGCCACGCAAAAATGCTGCATTCCCACTTTTGATGCACAGTGCCGCCGAATCTGACGTAACGTTAGGTCGGTTTTCATATATGATTCCAACTACTCCCAATGGCACCCGTTCTTTGCGCACCACCAGACCATTTGGCAAAACTTGACCCGACACTACCTCTCCAACTGGATCCGACAGTCGCGCAACTAGTTCGATTTGGTCAGCCATTGACTGTATACGAGCTTCATTCAAGACAAGCCGATCGATACTTGTGTTAGTCTGTCCGCTGCCTAAGGCGCTGGACACGTCCTTTTCATTCTCGAGCAATATCTCGTGTGCATTACCCCGGATCAACTCGGCCATAGACCAAAGTGCTTCATCCTTTTGAGCTGACGTGGCCAAAGCAATAGTTTTAGCAGCTGATTTAACTCGAACTGCGGATTCGAAAAGAGAAAGGGAGTCTGAAGTTCTAGATACCATTCAAACCAGCCTAACCTAGTTTGGATCTCTTTGAGAAGCGACAATCATTCCAAAATGACCAAGTCGTCGCGGTGAATAACAAGCGTGGATTCGCCCACAATTGCTCCCTTGCCTTGGATATCAATCCTTTGCCGTATCTCAGTAGAGGTCATCTTGGATAGGCCTTTAGCGACAATCTGTCCTGAAGTCGACCTTACGTCGATCGCGTCATCCACATCGAACTCGCCCAGCACCCTTTTCACACCAACAGACAGCAAAGACGATCCGCGCCTAACAATTGCGCTCCGAGCGCCTTCGTCCACGCTTATCGACGCTGTTGCAGGCAACGCAAACGCGATCCATAGCTTTCGCGCTGGGAGGCGCGTCTGCCCTTTTGCTATCCAGGTTCCATTGCCAACAGTTCTAGTTATCGCGTCGCTTATAGCATTTTTATTTTGAGCACTGGTTATCAAGGTCTCCACCCCAGACCAAGCAGCAATTCTGGCCGCCACCACCTTGGTGGTCATACCTCCACTGCCTCGATTCGTTCCACTTGGACCGGCAAGATCTGATAATTCCCTAGTTATTTCTTCCACTTGTTGTATCAATGTCGCATCATCAAATTTCCTCGGATCGGCAGTAAATAGACCGTCCTGATCTGTCAAAAGAACCAAGACATCCGCACCAACAAGTCCAGCCACTAAGGCGGCTATCCGATCGTTGTCGCCAAGTCTTATTTCATCGTCGGCAATTGCGTCATTCTCGTTAATGATCGGCACGACTCCCAAATCAAGCATCCGCGCAATCGTGGCCTTTGCCGAGAGATACTGTCTACGTACCATGAAATCAGAAGCCGATAACAGTACCTGCCCAGCAATTAGTCCGAAGCGGGCCAATTCTTGGGAGTATTGTCCAATCAAGTTTCCCTGTCCAACGGCCGAGGCAGCTTGCAACAATGGCATTTCAGTAGGCCTATCATTGGTAAATCCAAGTATCCCTAGACCCAATGCGATGGCACCTGACGTCACCAGTGCAACCTTATGCCCCAGGCGTCGAGCCTGCGCAATCTGATCGCAAACACTGGCTAGCACTTCCTCGTTCACGCAAAACTCATTTGTGGTCACCGACGAAGATCCGATCTTGATTACCAAGTTCAACTAATATTCACCCACCAAACTCCCAGGCCCGTATGGTTCAAGAAATACACCTATACGGATACCAAATTTCAATTCGCAACGCTTGACCGGATTTAAATTAGCTAATTTAAAAATTATTTGCTAAAGCATCACAGGGCATTAAGCAGCATGTCCAAGAACTAGCCAACCTTGGCGTAAAGTCAATCTCTAGTGTATTCAAAAGCGAAAGCGCCGATCGACACTTCATCTCCGTCTGTAGCACCTGCACGTACTAGTGCACGGTCAACCCCTAGGTGACGCAGTCGAGTATGGATATACTCAAGCGCATCCGATGAGGTAACGTCAGACAAGGCGACGGCACGTTCCGCAGTCCTACCCAAGACTCGAAATTCATGCTCTCCTACTCTAAGGATCTGAAAACCCTCTCGTCCCAGGCTCACCACAATCTCCTGAGCGTGTTTTACCGTTGGAACAGAACTTCTCGATCTCGAGACCAGCTCCGCCAGCTTATCGGTGAATTCTTTAACGTTTTGATGACTAAAAGACGATATGACAAAGTCTGGCTCTATCCCAAAGCATTCAAAGGCGTTAGAAATAAGTTCATCATCTAGACGATCAGCCTTTGAAATTACCACCACCGAGTCACGCGTCAAAAGTTCTGGCATATAATCACCCAATTCAACCTTTAGTGTGGTCAACTGATCCAAAACGCTAAGTCCAGAACTCTCAGTTCCATCCAATAAAAACACCAAAACTCGGGCACGCTCGATATGGCGTAAAAATTCATGGCCCAAACCTTTACCTTGAGATGCCCCTTCGATAAGACCCGGAATGTCTGCAACAATAAACTCAGTTAAACTAGCTCCGTCACCCAATCTGACAACACCTAAGTTGGGCTTAAGAGTTGTGAAGGGATAGTCGCCAATTTTGGGACGTGCCCGTGAAATAACTGAGATAAGTGTCGACTTTCCGGCATTCGGAAATCCAACTAGTGCAACGTCTGCTCGCAGCTTGAGTTCAAGATTGTACCAAATATCCTCCCCCAGCTCGCCCTGTTCGGCGAATGACGGAGCACGTCGCTTGTTGGCGAGAAACCGCATATTGCCTCGTCCACCTTCGCCCCCTTTCGCTGCAAGAAACATAGAACCGGGGTGCTCAAGATCGGCAACAATTTCGCCCTCAAAGTTTTTAACTACAGTTCCAGCCGGAACAAACACCCGCGCATCCTTACCTCGATGACCGTGTCGGGCTTTACCCATACCGTGAACGCCACTATGCGCGTGTCGGTACGGTTGGTCGACAAAGGACAACAAAGAAGCGACGTCGTCTGATGCTACGAGATACACCGATCCACCATCGCCACCATCGCCACCATCTGGTCCGCCTTTGTCGACATGCGCCTCTCGTCTAAACGAGATGGATCCAGCGCCTCCGTCTCCAGCTTTTACGTGCAGCTGCGCTTTATCAACAAAGCTAGCCATAGATCCCTTTCATGCAAAAATGCCCCGGCAATAAAGTCTATTGCCGGGGTCAAAATTCCTAATAATGGCGTGACCACGACGGTCAGCGCGACTTTAAATTATGTCGACCAAACGCCTTCCCTTGCGCTCGCCAAACTTTACTTTTCCTTCGGCAGTAGCAAACAAGGTGTCGTCGCTACCTCGTCCTACGTTGATTCCAGGATGAAATCGAGTACCGCGCTGCCGTACCAAAATTGAGCCGGCCGTGACAGTCATACCGTCATAGACCTTCGCTCCCAAACGTTGAGCATTGGAATCTCTACCGTTTCTGGTAGATCCACCGCCTTTTGTCTTTGACATTCAAACTCCTTAGAATAGCCTTAAACGCTATTTTACGATCTCTAAAACCTTCACCAGGGTGTAGTTCTGTCGATGTCCAAAACGCCTGCGCATATTGGTTTTAGAACGATATTTAAATCCCTTTACCTTGGGACCTTTTTGAAATCCAACAATTTCGCCTTTGACAACTGCTGACGCCGCTTGCATTCCACTTACGACAGTCTCGTCATCGACTACCAAAATTGGTGATAAATCGATTGGATCCCCGATCAAGCCGTCCATGAGTTCCAGGCGCACAGATTGGCCCACTGAAACTTTCTCTTGCTTGCCACCTGATCTAATTACTGCATACATAGGGAATACAGTCTAGCGGGTTATTACATCATGTCGACATCCATAAACACCATTCCACGTCCCTTGCATGTCGGGCAAATATCTGACAGAGCCTCGACCAAACCCTCGGACACCCTCTGACGAGTCATTTCTACCAGTCCAAGTGATGACATTTCAAATACTTGCGTCTTGGTCTTATCACGTGAAAGAGCATCTTTAAGAGCCTTCATGACGTCAGCTTTATTTGCTTCAATGCTCATATCAATGAAGTCAATAACAATAATTCCGCCAATATCACGCAAACGCAATTGCCGCGCAATTTCAGCAGCGGCCTCGGCATTTACTTGGTGAATTGTCTCTTCAAGCGACACTGTACCAACATTTTTTCCGGTATTTACGTCGATCACAGTAAGTGCCTCTGCACGATCGATAACCAGATATCCACCCGAGGGCAACCAAACCCGCCGATCCATCGCCTTGTGGAGTTGCTCGTGTACGTGATGAAGCTCAAAAAGCGGTAGACCTTGCTCGACAGGATCGTAGTATTCAACTCGATCTGCCAACTCCGGTGAAATACTCGCAACATACGAATGAATCTCATCAAAGAGATCTCGATCATCAATGATTACGCCACGATAGTTGCGATTGAATTCCTCGCGAATTACCCGAACTGCTACATTGGGCTCGGAATATAACAGCGTCGGTGCATGTGCGGTCATCGATTTTGCTTCGATCGCTCGCCACATATCAACTAGTTGAGTAATATCTCGACGCAACTCATCCGCGCTCGCGCCTTCCGCTGCAGTTCTAACGATTACTCCAAATCCCTCCGGCTTCAAATCCGTCAAAACCCGTCGCAGTCTTCTTCGCTCATCATCAGGTAAACGTTTCGACCCGGAAGAGACACC
>JAJYGT010000152.1 GCA_021785005.1 Actinomycetes bacterium | reverse complement strand
CTTGGTAAACACGTTATTGGTCGAAGGTTTTGGAATTCAGTGCAAAAGTTACTTTAGCTGTGAACCATGACCGTTTGGAACGCATATCAGTTGCAAAATGCGGTCCATTCGTTCGACCCAAAATTACAAGAAAACCTAAAGTTCATTCACCGTTATCGTTGCGCGCCTTGTGGTCCCACGAGCATTAAGACCATGAGATGTTTGATACTACAAGTTGGCTACCATTCACCTTTTCGGACACGGTAAGCAAAAAGTTGTTGACGCCACCGCTCAAGGTCACGCCGGTAACGTTCGTTCCGGTGACTTGTTCATCGATTTCAAGGGGTGCTGTACTTCTCACGTTGCTCGCAACCAACTGTGCTGGAAAAATTGCTTGTGTAAAATTGCTCCACCAATTCGGTCTTGAATTGTATAACGAATGAGTTACTGCAAACCAACCCTTGAGCGCCGTTGCCTCGACGCCAAGTGGCAAATCTGATTGAACGAAAGAGGGAGAATAGGACCCTGAAAATGTAAGGTGACCCATCTCTTGGGTGTTGTTTGCAAGATTGAGCTCGCCAGGCGGAATCGAGGTAGGAACAACGGCATTAAGATTGTTGGCGTTACTCACGATTGGCGTCGGCACAGGCGGCAATACGACCTTTGTCTGGTCTACATAAACTGCAGTAACCACCAAGCGTTGATTTGTATACCAAAGCGCGTTCGAGGGGTAACACGTATCGAGAATGATCGAACCCACAGAGGGCAACGATATCACAGTGCCAGTGTTTTGCACCTTAATCCCAGATACTCGATAAACCAAAGTCGAACAACCCGACGTAAAGGTCACCAAGTTCCCAGGCTGGATGGATCCAAGCTGCGAGAAAAAACTGACGTCGTGCGCGGCGAACAACGATGTTCCTGATGACCCGGGCCAGTTTGTAGCAGGATCATGACCAATGGCGACATTTAGTACCGAGTCCGCTAAACCTTGTTCAACGGGAGCCACTAACGATAATGACGGGATTTGCAGTACACCCGATACCCCAGATGTGTTACATGACGCATTAGTCCCCTGGTGGGGATGAGTAGTATTATGCGAAACTTGATTGCGAAAGGATTTTAGTAGGGCTGTGGCGCCACTACTTGATCTATGATTCCACCACAGCGGATAGGCAACACCGACAACGCCAGCAAGTAGCAGGAAACTGCCAGTTATCAACTTCAAGCGACTTACGCCTCGATGCGAATTTTGCATCATGTGTTCCGGCTTACGTCGTTCGTTGCCTTTAAAAAATAAACTCAGTAGTCTCACCCGTACTCGTGCCCACACGCACATAGACATACCAATTGTCGAAACACATAACTAAACGTTACAAAACAATACCCTGCCATCAAGTATATTCAAGGTGCGTTACTCAAATACAATTCACTCCGTGATTGCCCATGACAAACATTTTTGACATATTCTTCAGGGCAGCCGAAATACCTTAGTAAAGAGTTCAAAGCAACATGCAAACAGATAAATCGCGAAAACCCGCGTAATCTCTCGCCCTATTTGACAGGCTGGCTGATGCGTTCATAAGCTGCGACAATGTCAGAAACTATCTTGTGTCTTACAACGTCGCGCCTCGTAAGGTGCACAAACTCAACGCCTTCAATTTCTCCCAAGATGGATTCAAGTCCATAAAGCCCACTACGCCCGCCAGGAATATCCACTTGGGTCACATCACCCGTAACTACAGCCTTAGATCCAAAACCGATGCGCGTCAAAAACATCTTCATTTGTTCCGGTGTTGTATTTTGAGCCTCATCGAGAATAATAAAGCTCGAATTTAAGGTTCTACCACGCATAAACGCTAGAGGTGCAACTTCAATGGTCGCTCGTTCCATATAGCGTTGCACCGTCTCGGCGTCGAGCATATCATAAAGCGCATCATACAAGGGACGCAGGTAAGGGTCAACTTTCGCCATTAAATCCCCGGGTAAAAAACCTAACCGTTCACCAGCTTCTACAGCCGGGCGGGTTAGAATTATCCGGTTGACCGATTTATCTTGGAGAGCTTGCACTGCTTGTGCCACCGCTAAATAACTCTTTCCAGTCCCAGCCGGCCCGATACCAAAAGTGATAGTATTCGCAAGAATAGCGTCGCTATAGCGCTTTTGTCCTGCCGTTTTCGGTTTGACAAAACGACCGCTCGTAGATTTGACTATACGCGATGTTAACACGTCGCTTGGATTGATGTCGGAACGAACCATATCAATGGTTCTCTCCACACCGGCTAAGTCAAGAATCTCGCCCGACTCTAAAAGTACTATCCATTCCCTAAACAACCTCGCCATCGTAGCTGAGTCGGGACCGTCAATATTAATTTCATTGCCCCGAACCAATACTGTGGTATCAGGAAATGCTCGCTCCGCTGATCGTAAGAACTGATCACCTTGGCCTAATAGACCTGTCATCAGATGATTACCTGGTACAAGTACAACGAATGAATCAGGCATTAATTATTAGCGCCGAAAACGTAGTTATGAAGTCCTCCACAAAATCCAATGTTGACCTAGTTCTCACCCTAGCACCACGAAATAAACTTTTCGTCTGCCAAAAAGCACAAGCTTTATGAAAAGTTAGCTCCAGTGCTCAATCAAGTATCGTTACAATCCACAAGTGCGCAGTAAATGCGATGCAAATACTTGCTAAACCAATATAATCTGTCGCAGGGATGCAATTTCCAAAATCGTCTAAGACCTAATATTTTTGCCACACCAGAGCGAGAAGACCTTGGATTTTGGAAATGAAATTGACATCGCGGTACAGCAATGGGCCACAGACGCAAGAATCGACGAGGCAATTAAAGATGCGCGCAAACTTGTCGCGCGCCGATCCGCACTCGCAAGTCTTTTAAGTTTCGAGTCCATATTTACCCAAATCGAAGAAAGTCAAGCTACTTGCAAAATCATTTCTAATTCGGGTCGTCATTACATTGGAGAAATAACTCGGGTTTTGAGCGACTCGGTACTATTGAAGCTCCAAGATGAATCAAAGTTTATTCTGATTCTAAACAGCGCAATCAGATCGCTCGACACAGCGCTAAAATATGACACTTCATATAGCCAAGACGTCCACGAACGACCAGCTAAGGCAAGAACAACCGCACTCGCGATGCTCTCCCTGGATACAGTGCGCGAGAGTTACGTTCAAGTCGATTGGAACGACGGCAGCAACTCTCGAGACTGCGAGATCGTCGACTTCGGATCAGATTTTTTCACCGTTGACCACAGAGATAACAAATTCGGTCTACTTGTAGTACGCCTCAGCGCCGTCGAGGCGGTTCATCTCCGAATATAACTGTTATTTTAGCTTCTTGGAACTATCTCGCTGACGATCGCCATAACTAATCAACATCAGACACCACAGAGTTGAGCGTTCCGGGTCCAATGCGCTGCCCTTCCAAAAACGACAGCACGTCATCATATTTCACCCGGATAACACGACCCATGAGATACCCAGGCAACGCGCCAGTGTCTATGAATTTATATAGCGTGAGCAAACTCACTCCAAGATAGTCCGCGGCCTCTTTTGACGACATCCACGAAATAGAATCGTAGGATTTACGATTGTTCGCCACTTCTTCACTTCCCAAAACTAACTAAAACTTTTGCGATACCAAAACGGGAAATCAAATCCAAAATTTCATAAATGTAGTTTACCCTATTTTTGACGTTTTCGTTGCATGCTGTAGAATTTCACTACTTTCCATGTTAGTATGCAATTTAATCCCAATATTGAGTTTCGCTCACTTATTGCCCTTTGGCTAATTTAACTCAACGTCCTCAGAGAAATCAAAGGGAATGCGCGAAACTCGTCACCGTCTAAATCAAACACCAACAGTAAATCGACGTCGCATAAAAGTGCCGCCAATCCCTCGGCTAGTACGACCGGGGCAATGGTCAAAACTAATAGCACTAACTTTTGCGATCAGTGGAATTGTAATTTCGATCCAAGCACTTAGTGCCTATCACATAAATACCAAAGTAATCTATTTCGCTCAAGCATCAAAGTCATTGACGCCGGGTTCGCGTTTGCTTTTAGGCGACTTTACAGTTGTCAAATATTTAGTTCCAAATGCGTCACTCGTGTCACAAGCACCACCGCCATCAACGGTACTCGGAGGGATTCTTGCTGTTCCAATACCCAAGGGCGGCATTATAACCTCGAGCGATCTTGCGCAAAAGCAACATGGGAACCTCTTTCGCCAAATATCGTTCGCAATACCACTTTCCCATGCGGTGGCAGGAACTCTTCAAGCTGGTGACAGAATTGACATACTTTCGACCACCGGCAGTGGAAGCTCGGCTATGACTACTGTCGTTGCGCGCGCAGTTGAGGTCACCTCGATCAACTACACAGCACAAAGTATTGGCACCGTTAGCGATCCGCCGGTAACAATAACAGTTGCAGCTCCTGACTCCATGACGACGCTTGGTATCGCAAACGCTGCAAGCAGCGGAACGATTTGGATAGATTTAGCAAATGGTGCGAACGCACCTGATGATTCGGGAACGTATCAAGTGGGATTTGGAGGGTAACAACAATGGAAGATTCGAATGAGCACAACATTGGTCCGGATGAACGTTCTCGCCTAAATCTTATTGCGGTGGCAAGTTCGTCTCATACTTGGTTAAGGGAGCTTAGCCAGTGGGTCAACGGATCGCTAATAGATGCCAGTCTCAACGTAGTACTCTCGGCTCAGGATCTTGAGGAAACTTTAGAACAAGAATCTGGTCCAGTCGTCATTCTAATAGACGCATCAAATAAGAAATTTGATGAACTTCTTTGGGAACGCAAAAATGACCGTAAAATCCGAGTCATCATAGTTGGGGACTCAAAGACACAAAATCAACCTCGTGGTTATTTCGAGATTATTGAATATCCGTTCAATGCCACGCAATTTTTAGAGTTCGCTACAATCAATTCTAGAGAAATAACCGAACCCAAAACAAATATTCCAAATTCCGAACCAGAAATATCTAAAAATCTCGACAATCTTCCCAACGCTAGATTCAGCTCCATTTACGACATGCTGCGTAAGAACTCGCCAAGCACTAAAAGTGCTGAGTCGCAAACCAAAACTCCAACGACCGGCCATGCAAAATTTATAGGCATCATTGGAGTCCCTGGATCTGGAAGTTCCACCCTTGCTATGGCTTTAGCACAGGATTTGGGCTCAGAGGTGGCAGTTCTTCTTGTGGATCTCCGTGCGGATGGCGATCTCGCAATGTACCACGATATCGATCGTAGCGCGCCTGCACTTGGCGAACTCATGGCTCTGGCGATGAAATCAGGGATCACTACGCGACATTTGCGCAACTTTTACCAACCAGTTATGACTCGAAATTACCAGTTGATTGCAGGGGTGAAGCGACAGGAGGAAATCCTCACATTTCGACCTAACCACATGACGACTCTTTTCGAAGTTCTAAAGAGGGAATTCGATTTTGTTATATTTGACCTGGACTCCTCGCTGCGAAGCCCAAAATTGCTAGATGCATTTAGCGATTCTGCGACAACAATAGCAACCGAAACGTCATTGAACTGGTTAGATTCGGTTGCAATCACTATGACCCAGGATCTAAAAGGGATTCACAGTGGATTAAGGTTAGTCCATCGTTTGATGCTGCATGGGTTAAGCGCAAAGTCTATGTGCTTGGTAAAGACCAAAGCGCAACACAGATTTTTACCACAGTCGTCGCTAATGCAAAACAATCTAGGGAATCTGATCCAAGAAATAGCGAAAGAAGTATTACAATTCGACAGTGCGCGATCTGCCAACCAAACTACGGCCTCTCGACAAGACTACGAAATTCAAGTAATCTCTAGTCGCTTCGATAAAAATCTAGAAGAAGTGCACCAAGGCGTTAAAACTCTACCCAAACATCTGACATGCGAACTTAAAAAATGGATACTCACTGGAAGCCCAGGGGGTCCAGCCAAACCAAAACGAAAACCCAACGAAAGGATACTGCCTGGTGATCTAGGTTTTGATTCCGCTGTTGGGTAACATTCAGACTGCTTATAAGGGGAAATCCAAGATACTTGACACACTAAAATTGGATCCGATTAAAAATTCCTCAAGTTGTTTAATCGGCTTGTCGGTCGCCACAAAGCATCCGTTTTCCGTGGGTGTCACAAAGCATCGATTCACTAAGGCTGCTAAAGAAGCTCGGGTTTGGGATTCGGCGGCCAGAAATAGATCCGCATCCAAGTTTGGTTCGTACAACTTTTGAACGATTAAACGGGGATCTAACGAATTTCCTTTTAACAAATTGACGATCTGGGCTAGTCGTACGATACGATGGCCGTAGTAGTAGGCCACAGCAGCTTTGCTTATTTCGCGTGGAATAGCTGGACCATGCCCAGGAAGAATAGCGGTCCAGGGATAACTCATGAGCGCAGCAAGTGATTGTAGATACTCTTCTAGATTTCCATCTGGAAACGCAATCATCGAAGTTCCTCTACCAAGGATATGATCTCCAGAAAGAAGCTCCCCACTGGGAAGCAAGAAGCAGCAATGATCGCTCGAATGGCCAGGTGTTGGGATTGCTTTAATTGACCCATTTGACAACGGCAGTTTTTTACAAGCGACATCAATAATGTCGCCACCATGGGTCGCGCTAATCCTACCAACGATCTCAACGTTTAGATCCTGAGAAAAAAGCGCCCCACCTTCGGAATGATCTAAGTGCTGGTGCGTCAGGAGAATCGCTTTTGGACGAAGATCCAAGCGTTCAATTATGCTCTTCACATGGTCTAGATGGCCTTGATCAGACGGTCCGGGGTCGACCACGTAACAGGTCTTTTTATTGTCGTACACCACGTAGGTGTTAGTTCCATCTAGTGTCATCAAAGATGAGTTCGGCGCCAGAATTCTAACGATCCCCACTCCGATTTCTTTTATTTGCTCGATCGTCCCGACGTCAGAAATACCGACCCTTGGATCTGTTGTCAAAAGTTCCATATATAAATCATATGATAAGGTCGACAGTCAAATTTCAACAAGCACCAAGCGGTTATCGTACACAGTTTTTTCCATTTATTTAAACGGTAAAACTTTTTGGTTGAATCGTAGGGCGACCAAAGATCCAACAATCTTTCAAACGCCAAATTTGCAAACCATGTCGCAGCAATATTGAACGTAACCCTGTCTTTGCCGATCTAAGTTGGTTCTACCACTAAATCTGATTCATGGTGTACAAAATGACGCCCTCTTGCAACCGATGCGAACGCGGCGAGCAAACACAAAATCGACGCTGTTGTGAACGCAATGGAAATTCCATGCTTAAATGATCCAGCAATAACAGACGGAAAATAATGCGAACTTGTCAACGTTGATGCTGTTTTGCTTGGAAGCTGGCTAAGTTCACTTCCCAAAAGAGTTTTAACCGGATTCAAACCAAGAAATGCGCCGAACAAACTTGCCACCGCAGGCAAATGGGCAATTGCTTGCGCTTTTGCGATTGGCAAACCGGCCTTTGAAAGCGCTGCAAGCAAGCTACTTGGCAAGCTAGCGGAGAGGCCTGTAATCATAAGCGAAAAAAATATTCCAATGGAAAACACTTGACCCGTATTGTTTAGTGTAGACAGCACGCCAGATGCGGTACCTCTAAACTTTGACGGAACGGAATTCATGACAGCGGAAGAGTTCGGCGCAGAAAACAATCCGAACCCAATGCCGTTTAGTGCTAAGATGGGAGCGAAAACATAATAGGAAAAGTTTACCGGAAGTAATACCAAAAAAATAAAAGACGTTGAGGCCAACAACATGCCCAATGTTGAAAATATTCGAGGCCCATAGCGATCTGAGAGAACACCCGAAATAGGCCCTGATATCAAAAAACCCCCAGTCAGTGGCAACATGTATATTCCGGCCCATAATGGAGTTTGAGAAAAGCTATAACCGTGTAACGGAAGCCAAATGCCCTGGAGCCAAAGAATTAACATAAATTGTAGACCCCCGCGGCCTATAGATGCCAAAAGGTTCGCCGCGTTTCCGGATGCAAATGCGCGTGACTTAAATAACGCCAAAGTTAACATCGGTTCCTTCAACCGCAGTTCCACTAAGACAAAAAGCACTAAAAACGCTGCGCCCGCTAACAATAACCCTATTATCCTCGGAGTGCCCCAAGACATCGCGCTGCTTCCGCTAGGTTGAATTCCGTATGTTATTCCCAACAACACGAGAATGATTCCAACCGCAAAAAGTCCCGATCCAATGTAATCGACTTTCGTGTGTTTTACAGGGGAAGTCTCCTTTAGTTTTAAAAACGCCCACACGGTACCAAACAAACCAAAAGGTACCGATATCCAAAATATCAAACGCCAATCAACGTCCGCCAAAATGCCGCCCACCACTAACCCAAGAAAAGATCCGGTGAGTGCGGCGACTTGATTTATTCCCAGAGCCATGCCTCGCTTGCTGGACGGAAAAGTGTCTGCAAGGATTGCATTTGCATTGGCAAATAAAAATGCTCCGCCAATTCCTTGCACGAGGCGCATACCGATCATAAAAAATGCAGCGCTACTTCCTTTGCCGGGCGTGAGCGCTAACGCAGCTGAACCCAAAGTAAATATCAAAAATCCTAAATTGTAAAGTCGAACTCGACCAACAATGTCGCCTAGCCTTCCAAAGGACACTACTAATACTGCCAACGCAACCGAAAAACTAAGCAACAGCCACAACAAAAATCCGATATTGCCAGGACCTAAAGGATTAAGACCTATTCCACGAAATATCGCCGGAAGAGCAATAACAACTATCGACGAATTGAGAGCGGCCATGAAAATGCCCAAAGTCGTATTAGATAGCACCATCCATTGATAGCGTCGAATCTTTAGCTCTTCACTTGTTCTCAAAACTGTTTGCCTTGCGTAAGGCACGCAATACTCAAAATTGGCGCCATATTACCCAATAGGTTAGTTGCATGTAACATGCAACTAACCTATTTTAGATCATTTCCTCGCGCGCTACATTTGATAGCTTTTCATATAATTACACGATTTTCCATCAACGTATGTATGATGGTATGAAAGCGGTCTAAGGATCTAGGCACACTGCACAAAATAAACTCGTGCCTAAATCGCATCAAAGACGATGCCTTATTCTGGATCCAATTCGTTGTCATAATCGTTGATTTTCTTGACGTGGTACGGCCGTATTGCGCCTTTGTCCCTAATCATTCGCAGTATCAGCCTTTAATCACCAATCCTCTGTCACAACCCTTTGTCTTAGTAGAGACCTCTACAACGTGCTAGTCGTACTGGGAATAATCAACCATCCCCAGTACGACCAAATCTTCACGAGAGCGAATGAATTCCACGCCCCTTTTGGAAATAGAAAAATTAGTTCAACGGATTGCACAAGATCTTGATCTTGATCTTTCGCTGCCCAAAAACGAGCAGCGGCTTAATGAGCTTATTCGTAGCGAAATAGAAACCTGGGAACAAAGTCATCGCGACCACGCGCTAAGCGACGCCACAAAAGCGTTCATCCTAAACAAGATTTCAACCAACATTTGCGGATACGGTCCCCTTGACTCACTCCTAGCAGATCGCTCGGTGTGGGAAGTTATGGTCAACTCATATGACTCAATTTTCGTTCGACGCCATGGTCGCGCTACTTCATTTCACAACGAAGTCTTTCACGACCCTGATCACTTACGTCGAACCATTGCCCGTGTGCTCTCAGACAATGGTTTATCTCAACGCAAATTAGAACCAGCGCATGGCCTACAAGATGCACAGGTTAAAGGTGGCTCACGTCTTCACGTCGTTCACGACGATTTGACCAAAGACGGTACTTTAATTGTGAATATTAGGAAATTTACCGGCCTACCGGTACGCAACGTGGCGGAGCTCGTTCGCCTAAACATGCTCTCTCAAGATGCCGCAGATTTCCTGTTAACTGCTCAATGCCTCAAGCCTTCCATTGTGTTTTCTGGATCTCCGGGCTCCGGGAAGACCACCCTCTTGAGC
Organism: Actinomycetes bacterium; assembly: GCA_021785005.1. Lineage (GTDB taxonomy): Bacteria > Actinomycetota > Acidimicrobiia > Acidimicrobiales > Acidimicrobiaceae > Acidithrix. Next base: position 486 of record JAJYGT010000152.1, on the reverse strand, counting down.
ACCCTAGCTAGCGAACTTCCCGCCGAAACACGTGTTGTGATCGCAGAAGAAGTTCTTGAAACACAAATCGCACTTCCCAACGTGGCTCATTTGCAAACTCGCCCAGCGCGCCCCGATCGACCTGGAATAGATTTGCGTACACTTGTCGCTGGCTTTTTGCGAATGTCGCCCGATCTAGCAATTGTCGGCGAAGTACGTGACAAAGAAGCGCTCGCGTTAGTTCTTACATTAACGTCAGGCGTACCTGGATATACGACAATACACGCTGGCTCTAGCAGGTCAGCGCTTTCTCGGCTTAGACTACTCGTCCAAATAGCTGGGCATCAAATCCCGTTTCACGCAATTACTCAAATGGTTACCGACGCAATCGACATAGTCGTCCATTGCGCTCGAATTCGCGGAATCCCTCGGGTAACAGAAATTTCCTGCGTTGAAGATTCCAGCACAGGAAGCGATTCTGGAACTTTTACAACAACTCCACTTTTT
>JAJYGT010000089.1 GCA_021785005.1 Actinomycetes bacterium | reverse complement strand
GATCTGGCCGAGCGTTGTAATTGAGTTTAACAAAAGTAGTGAATCTAACTATGCTGGAGAAGAACGTCGATCAAGGACAAGAGACGACAACCAACTATTTAGCAACAGTTCAAATCGGCAACCAGAAAAACACGATCGTACTAATTCCACGCCTGAACATACCCGGGGATTAATCAGTAGATCTCACACCTTTGACGCATTTGTGATTGGATCCTCAAATCGATTTGCACACGCAGCTGCCCTCGCTGTCGCGGAATCTCCTTCGCGTAGTTACAACCCCTTGTTTATTCATGGTAAAGCTGGACTTGGTAAAACACACTTGTTACACGCAATAGGAAATTACGCAATAGATAACTATCCAAATATGACCGCTAGATATGTATCGACCGAAACATTTCTAAATGAATTTGTTGAGGCTATTCGAAAAAATACCACAGCCTCGTTCAAAAGGCGATATCGCGAATGTGACGTATTGTTAATTGATGACGTACAGTTCCTTGAGGGACGAGACTCGCTCCAGGAAGAATTTTTTCATACCTTCAACCATCTTCATTCCGCTGGCAAACAGATGGTCCTAACTTCTGACCGTCCACCCAAAGCCATTGCCACATTGGAAGAGCGACTAAGAAGTAGATTCCTATCTGGACTAATCACTGATGTTCAGCCTCCCGACATCGAGACACGCCTGGCAATTTTACAAAAGAAATCACTTCTTGGACCTCACAAGTTACCCCCCGAAGTACTTGAATTCATCGCCCAAGCAATTGACGATAATATTCGGGAACTAGAAGGTGCGCTTATTCGCGTGTCCGCTTTTGCCTCATTAAATTCGATGGAAATTACTTTACCGCTGGCCAAAGAGCTTTTAGTTGACTTGGTTGGATCAGCTTCGAATAAGAAAATTTCGCCCGATGAAATTATCTCGTCAATTGCAAGCTTCTATGGGTTTGATCCCTTAGAACTTCAAGGAGCCTCCCGTAAAAGACCATTAGTTGAAGCACGTCAGGTCGCAATGTATGTGTTTCGCGAACTTACTGACCTCAGTTTTCCTTCAATTGGGAAAGAATTCGGTAATAGAGACCATACGACAGTGATGCACGCTGTAACTAAAGTTGAAGCGGCGATGGGTGAGGATCGAGAAACCTACAACAGAGTAACGGCTCTGTTGTCAAAAATAAGGGCGTCCAACTTGTGAATAAACCTGTGGAAATAATGTGAATAAGTGCTTAACTGTTGGTGAAAACTATGCAACAAAATGGAAACAAAAAAGTTTACCTTGGATGTTATCCAGAGACCGATTTATAACTGTGGATAAACCAACTATTAAATATCACGGTCTAACAGGAAAAATAATAGTTTATACACATTCCACAGGACCTATTACTACTACTACCATTTATATAGACAAGGAGATGTTAGTTGAGACTAAGTTGTGAACGAGATCTTTTGGCAGACAGTATTGGTGCCGCCGCGCGAGCAATAGCGGCTCGTTCGTTCGGAAGTGGTGTGCACTTGGATCTGACTGGGGACACACTTGTTATATCGGGCCACGAGACAGATATCTTGATTCAAATTACTGTTGAAGTCGTAGGCCATGAAGATGGACACTGTGTTGTACCAACTCCACTGACCTCTGATCTGATTAAGAGTTTGGGTGAGGGAGTTGTAGAAGTAGACGTCAACGATATGACGTTGACGCTTAGATCGCAACGGGCAAGAATGTCGGTAAACTTGATCACTGACTACAATCCGCCGTATGTGAGAGAAGAAAGCACAACTCCTGTTACAGTCAAGCAGGACGAACTAAAAGAAGCACTATCTCAGGTTATTCGAGCTTCAGCTAAAGGGGAAGCTCGAGATTTTGTTTATACCGGCGTCTTATTCGCAGCTACGGATACCGGGTTGCGCTTAGTTGCTACTGATGGTGTAAGAATGGCTATACGCGACTTAGATGGAATTAATCTTTTAGGTTCAGAGTCAGAAGTTATAGTTCCAGCTCGATCTCTTTCCGAGTTAGAACGAATCTTATCTACCAAATCTGGAGATGCCGAGCTCAATGTCGCGATTGGCCAAAAAGAGGCTACGTTTCAGATTGGTGACACACTGCTGGTGACGCGGCTGATAGAAGAAAAATATCGTAACTACAAGCAGGTAATACAGTCTAGTTACCCCAAACGCCTGGTTTTAAAGAAGAAAGATGCAATGGATTCACTTCGCCGTCTTCGGAGAATGGCACGAGAGAATCGAGATTTGCCAAATTTGAGACTCGATATCACAGAAACTTCATTGACCATGAGTGTGAATATCCCTCAGATAGGCACCGCGACTGAAGAACTTGAGGCGAGCTTTGTAGGGGAAGACCTGCGAATTGCGTTCGATCCCGAACTTATAAATGAAGCTATAGATGCCGTTTCTAGCGAGCTCGTCGCAATTGAAATTATTGCAGAAAATAAAGCTGTTAAGATTGCGAACGCGGATAATAATCAATTGACTTACCTATTGATGCCAATACGACAGTGATCGCTATTGAAGTGATATTCGGTCATGCACTTTTTCTTTTAAATCAAAAAAAGGAACGTAGTTCTGTTTGCTAGTTTTGTCGAAATTAACAATTTTCGCTGTATTTCATCTTTAACTTTATTGCCTGCAAAATCCGGTGTGACCTTGATATCAGGGCGAAACGGACAAGGAAAATCAAGCATTATTGAAGCCTTGGGTTTTACCCTTACTGGTCGTTCGTTTAGATCAGCTCCCAAAGACGCAATAATTCGAAAGAATGAGCCGGGCGCTGTCGTACGTTGCGAGATAATTGCCAATGAACGGGAATTATTGGTGGAACACGCCATCAATCGGGCAAGGCCAGATACGTTGTTGTTGAATCGAAACGAAATACAGCGTCGCGAGATGACCAGGATCGCGCCGGTCACGATTTTTACCACCAGAGATTTAGAAATCATTTCTGGTTCACCGGAATCTCGACGAACTTTCATAGATAACGCATTGATATATATGGGTCCACGAGCAGCTAACTGCGTTGACAATTATGAAAAACTATTGCGGCATCGTGCATCTCTGTTGCGCAAAATAGCGTTTAACAATTCTTCCGAAGATCTTGATACTTTGTCGGTGTTTGACCAGGCTTTAGCAAACGAAGGCGAAGTTCTCGTATCGATGCGTAGAACATTGTTGACAAAGCTATTTCCTATAGTAAATACCTTGTATGCTGGAATAGCGGGAAACAACGAATCGATAACAATAGAATACGCGACGAAGACTTCAACGGATTTATACTCCGAACTATTACGGGCTAGATTTGACGATTTAAAAAGGGGAGTCACGTCCGTCGGACCGCATCGCGACGACGTAATATTTTCTTTGAATGGTCTAAATGCACGACACGAGTCTTCGCAAGGAGAACAGAGATCGCTCGCGTTTTCCTTGATAATGGGGCTACATGAGTTGATTAGAGACCGATTGGGAGACGATCCAATAGTACTTCTCGACGACATATTTTCAGAGTTAGACCAAGAGCGGGTAGACAAAGTTTTGCAGGTGGCTGAAAAGGCACAAGTAATTGTGACAACGAGTGCTGATTACTCGCGTAACACTAAGGTTGGACAAAGATTGAGAATTGAAAGTGGGCAGCTGGTCTGAAGAGCTTTCGCATGGATAATGAATTTCACGATTTTCCTACCTCGATTTCGGCGTTGGCAAGTTTCCTTGATCGAGATCGTGCACTAACTCTTGTAGGAGTGAGAGATCTTTGGAACGATATAGCTGGTTCGAACCTGGCAGTTCATTCATGGCCAAGTAAAATCGTAGGCGATGAGCTAACTATAGTTGTTGACAGCTCGTTGGCGCTTAATGCTATAAAGCTGGCTAGTAGGGGAATTGTGAACTCGTTGCAAAGCAAAGGGTTTGGAATATCTAATTTAAAGCCAGTACTTAGAATGAATTTCTCAAAAAACATATTACGACAATCAGAAGGTGAATACCTTGACCAATAATTCAAACGTATCCGGCGAGTATAACGCTCATTCGATAACGGTTTTAGAGGGTTTGGAGGCAGTCCGCAAGCGTCCAGGTATGTATATCGGTAGTACAGGTACGACCGGCTTGCACCATTTGGTTTGGGAAGTTGTGGACAACGCTGTAGACGAGGCAATGGCGGGCCATTGCGATCATATCGTTGTAACCATTGAGCCCGATGGGTCAATAAAGGTGATTGATAATGGCAGGGGTATTCCAGTCGATCCCCATCCTGCATTCCCTGGTAAAAGTGCTGCAGAGGTTGTAATGACTGTCCTACATGCCGGTGGAAAATTTGGCGGAGGCGGTTACAAGGTTTCTGGTGGACTTCACGGCGTGGGAATTTCAGTAGTAAATGCTTTATCAAGCAAACTAATTTTGGAGATAGACCGTGGTGGTAGCTCATATCAAATGGAGTTTGCTGACGGAGGAAAAGTTGTTTCTTCTCTCAAAAAAACAGGTAAATCAACTAAGCGCACCCATGGGACAACGGTAACATTTTGGCCAGATTCAAGCATTTTTGATGAGATTGAGTTTTCGAGTTTAAATATTTTAGGTCGCTTACAGAATATGGCTTTTTTAAATAGGAGCCTAAGAATTGATTTTAAAGATCTCCGGGAAGGAAGAGATCACGAAGAGTCTTATTGCTACGCAGGTGGAATCGTTGATTTCGTTTCGCATTTGAATTCTTCAAAAGAACCGTTGTTCAAGAAAGTCGGCTACTTCTCTGCTTCTGAACAAGACCAAGAGGTAGAAATTTCTTTCCAATGGAATACTGGTTACCATGAAAGCATCCACTCGTTCGCCAACGGGATTTCGACCGAAGATGGCGGAACTCACGAAGAGGGATTTCGCAAGGCTTTGACGACAGCGTTCAATAAGTATGCCCGCTCGAGATCAATCTTAAAGGAAAAGGACGAAAATCTCCAAGGAGAAGACATTCGAGAAGGATTGTCTGCGATTATCTCGGTTCGATTAACCGATCCTCAGTTTGAAGGACAAACAAAAGGACGTTTGGGAAATACTTCGATCCGCTCATTGGTAGAACGAGCTTCCAATGAGCATTTGGGCGAATGGCTTGAGGAGAATCCCAAAGAGGCGAGCGCGATAACGCAAAAGGCCGTTTCTGCTGCTAGAAGCCGATTGGCCGCAAAACATGCGCGAGATGTAACCAGGAGAAAGAGCGCACTAGAGGGCGCGGGACTTCCTGGAAAGCTTGTCGACTGTTCATCAAAGGATGCAGCCGAATCTGAAATATTTATCGTTGAGGGAAATAGCGCTGGTGGCTCGGCAAAAGATGCGAGAAATCCAAAATACCAGGCCATATTACCCATTCGCGGAAAGATTCTCAATGTTGAGCGCGCTCGTGTAGATAAAATGTTGAAGAACCAGGAAATTCTGGCGCTAGTTTCAGCAATTGGCGCGGGAATAGCTGACGATTTTGATGTGAGTAAGATCCGATATCATAAAGTGATTATCCTTGCAGACGCGGATGTTGACGGTTCTCACATTCGCACATTACTTTTGACGTTTTTTCTGCGCCAGATGAAGCCACTTGTTGATGGCGGATTTGTTTATGTTGCTCAGCCACCGTTATTTTCTACCAGGGTAGGAAAATCAAAAGTGTATCTAAAGGATGAACCAGCTAAGGCGAGATTTTTACAGGACAATCCAAATCATAAAGAGGAGTTCCAGCGCCTCAAAGGTCTTGGTGAGATGGACTTTGACGAGCTTCGTGATACCACAATGGATGTAGAAAAACGCTCATTGCTGCAAATCACCATTGAACAAGCGGCACTTGCCGATGAGGTTTGCTCCATTTTGATGGGCGAAAACGTGGAGGTCCGGAGAAAGTTCATCCAGACCAATGCCAAAGACGTAAGATTTTTAGATATATAGACTTTTAGGAGACATTTGTGAGTCCTCAACCGCCGGATTCCGGTGACCTATTTCATGGTGACATAGATCCAATTGAAATTCAGGAGGAGATGGAGAGATCTTTTCTTGAATACTCGATGTCGGTCATAGTATCTCGTGCGCTACCAGATGCGCGTGACGGTTTAAAACCAGTGCATCGACGAATTCTCTATTCTATGTTTGCTGAAGGTCTTAGACCAGATCGACCCCACGTTAAGTGCTCAAAGGTAGTTGGTGACGTGATGGGTAAATTTCATCCTCACGGTGACTCAGCGATCTACGAGTCGCTGGTTCGTATGGCACAGGACTTTTCGCTGCGTCATACTTTGATCGACGGTCATGGTAATTTTGGATCTCCTGACCCCGAGACCGGCGCGGCTGCGGCGCGCTACACCGAGTGCAGGCTCGCTCCAATTTCGTTGCAACTAATGGCTGCCATAGATGAAGATACGGTCGATTTTACGGCTAATTACGACGGAACGGAACAAGAGCCGGTTGTATTGCCCTCGAGATTCCCGAATTTATTGGTGAACGGCTCGCAGGGCATTGCTGTTGGTATGGCGACCAATATTCCTCCACATAATCTCGGCGAGGTTATAGATGCGGCAATTTATTTGATTGATAACCGAGATGCTACGCCAGATCAACTTATGCAGTTTGTCAAAGGACCTGATTTTCCAACCGGCGGTCTAATTCTTGGCAGAAGCGGAATCATTGATGCCTATCGTACTGGGAAGGGTTCAATTAGGATCCGGGCCATCGCCGAGATTGAAGAAACGAGAACCGGTGGCCATCGCATAATCGTGACGCAGATTCCTTACCAGACTTCGGTTGAGCAAATTGAGCGTAAAATTGCAGAACTGGCGAACAACCGGGAGCTAGAGGGGATTAGAGAGGTTCAAAATGACTCCGCTGGAAGGGTAAATCGCTTGGTTGTGGAACTAAAGCGCGATGCCAATCCCAATGTTGTTTTGAATAATCTTTTCAAAGCAACTCCAATGGAATCTCGATTCAGCGTCAATCTTATTGCTCTTGTTGATGGAGTTCCACGTACTCTCAATTTACATGGCGCGCTTACGGCTTACATTAAGCATCAGATAGAAGTTGTCACTAGAAGAACCGAATTTAGACTTCGAAAGGCTCGGGCCCGAGCCCACATAGTAGAAGGATTGCTTAGATGTATCGATCAACTCGATGCAGTGATTGCGTTGATCCGTGGATCTGATGATCGAGGAGCGGCTAGAGCTGGACTCATGGCCGAGCCACTTTCGTTTACCGAAATACAGGCAAACCATATTTTAGATATGACACTTGGTCGACTAACTCGTCTTGGACGACAAGAATTGGAGTCAGAAATGACCCAACTTCTTGAGACTATTACATATCTAGAAGACCTGTTGGGCGATCCGGAATTGCTTAATGGTGTAGTAAAGCATGAGTTAGCCACGGTTAGGGATGAATTTGTAAATCCTCGCAAAACGCAAATTGTTATTGATCCGGGCGATTTTTCTGACGAAGATCTTATTGATGATGATCCACTCGTTGTAATACTTACAAAGAGTGGATACATCAAGGCCATGCAATCTGATTCTTTCAAAACCCAAGCACGAGGTGGTAAAGGTGTACAAGGCGCAAAGGTAAAAGAAGAAGACGTGGTAGCAGATGTTCTTTATACAACTTCGCATAGTTATTTGCTCTTCTTTTCCAACAAAGGCAAGGTTTATCGGATAAAGGCTCACGAGTTAGGTATTCGAGAGCGCACAGCTCGCGGTATGGCGCTGGTGAATGTTTTGGCATTAGATCCAGATGAGCGAATAGCCACGGTTTTTGATACTCGTTCTTATTACCCGGATTCTTATTTGGTGTTTTTCACCAAACTAGGTCTTGTGAAAAAGACAAGATTAGAGGAATATGATAAATCTCGACGCGAGGGGCTGATCGCATTGGCGCTAAGAGAGTCCGACGAACTGGTGAAAGTGCTTGTGGTGTCACCGTCGACTGATATTTTGATTCTCACTCGTAAAGGCGCAGGCATCCGTTTTGCTGAATCAGACGTAAGACCTGTCGGTCGAGCGGCGTCAGGCGTTCGAGGTATCCGTCTAAAGACCGATGATTTAGTCGTAGCCGCTATTGAGACAAGTACACGATCCGAGGTTTTGATGGTTACCTCGGCCGGTTTTGCTAAGCGCACCAAAATAGAACGCTTCACGTTGCAAACTAGAGGTGGTCAAGGAGTGCGCGCAATTAGGTTGAATGATCAAAAGGGAGCGCTTGTATCAGCGTTCGCGATTTCACCAACTGATGAGGTAATTGTGGTTGCTTCGGGCGGGACGACGATACGTACCACGGTAGGTTCAATAGCGGTTCAGGGGCGAGATGCAACTGGGGTGAAGATTATTGATCTAGGCCCTATGCAGGTCGTTAGTTCAGTTACACCAGTAGCCCAAGAAGAAACTTAGAATCTAATGCTAATATGGGTGCGTAATTGCACAAATAATTGCGATGCGAAGGGAACTCGAAAGGTTTTGGCGCTAAATGGTGACTGAACGACAAACGCGGCCGAGAGCTAGCGGACAAGCCAAGAGTGTATCTTCTGGTCGGAAACCAAAAGCGACCAAGGCTCTTCAGAACATTCGAATTCAACACGTGTCACTAGGGTCGTTGGTTCGGGTCTCGTTTATTTTTTATATCGGTCTTACTGTTGCGGGTCTGGTAGCGACTACCACGTTGTGGCTGTTCCTGACTTCGTTGGGAATTATCACAAAGGCAAATCACTTAATTGATCAGCTAGTAGGAACGACCAATTATAACCTAACTCTAAAGCAGGTTTTGATAATACAAGTTGGGCTTGGTGTGGCATTTGCGGTACTTGCAACCGCTGTTACTTTCCTTGGAGGAGTTCTTTACAATATCGCCTCAGATCTCGGCAATGGAATCTCAATAGCGATCGGCGATGACAGCAAAGCCAATCGCTAGCTATTAGTCTCTTCATGTGGCTTTTGGGGCTATAGCTCAGTCGGTTAGAGCGCAGCACTGATAATGCTGAGGTCGCTGGTTCGATTCCAGCTAGCCCCACCAAGCAAAATATGGGGATGTAGCTCAGCTGGAAGAGCACCTGCTTTGCACGCAGGGGGTCAGGGGTTCGAGTCCCCTCATCTCCACTGAGTGTTGTTGGACTTACGACATTCCAAATGCTCGACTTCTAGGAGTTCGTCATCATGGGGAATTTTAAATTCGCATTGTGTCAGGATGCGGCACTGGTCTCAGATCGAGATCATCCATGTGCTCAAAGTCTGACGGGTTGCATGTATAGAGCGGGAGGTCGTTCGATACTGCGATGGCAGCAATCATCGCGTTATAAGCTCGAGCTCGAGTCTTACGCCCCGCACGGTGCAGCGATGCCGAGACTCGACCGAAGGCCCGCGCTGCGGCGGCATCGAACGGCAGTGGATCAAAGTCAGCTTCAACTTGCTGCAGACGAAGCTGTCTCGTCGCTTGCTCGCTTGAAGTAGTAGCAACGAGCGGTCCGACGGAAAGCTCAGCGAGTGTCACCACCGTGATTACAGGTTCTTGTGGGAGTGACGAAATATCAGTGAGTCGTTCAAGGAGAATCACGGTACTCGTGTCGAGGATGCCCCGCTGGGATTGGTCAGCCGTCATTACAGATCTTGGTCAATCACGGCGTCGATATCATGGCGAAGTGAATTGGGATCCATCGGTGGCAACCTCAACCAACGCCTCTGGAGAGCCTGAATGGACAGTGGTTGGCGTTCCAGAGGCAGAAGTTGCGCTACAGCTTTACCATCCCGAGTAACGGTCAGGCGCTCGCCGTGCGCAACTCGATCAACTATTTCGCCACCGTGATTACGAAGTTCGCGAATTGATATTTCGGTCATAAAGCTAGTGTATCACGCGTGATACCAACTGTGGATCATGAATCCCGACGAACCTGAAGTGCTACAGCAACTGACCTGTTGGGCGATTCACCCAGCGTCCAACTGTGAGCATTCGAAATAAGGTAACCCAGATTTTGTGGACACTCGATTAGCCAACATACGATGTTGATGGTAGATACCTATAAATTGTCTAATAAATACACTATGGCCAAACCATGCCGATGAATTAATGGTTGTAGACCCACGGTTTAGACCACTGAAACTCCATAGTTCTATCGCTGCCGCTCGTGACAGTCCCTCATCTCGAGACCTGCTCGTCTCAAGGTTCGGGAGATTGTGCTCCCATCCACGCCAAGTAAATCGCCAATCACCTTTAAAGAGCTTCCGGCTTGGTAGGTCTTAATCGCTTGCTCTATCTGTTCAGGCGTAAGCGGGCGACTCCGTCTTGGAACCCCACACCGCTCGAGCACATTTGATACCGTCGTGTGGTGGACTTGGAATTGGGCAGTAAGTTCTTTGATGGTACTGCCTGACTGGTAAGCGGCAACAAGATCATCAATTTGTTGCAGATCAAGGCGAGTGTGACTCTGTTTGGGCACATACTCCCGAACAGGAATTTTACCGTTTAAGGATTTCCGGAGACACTCTTCTGGTGTTTTCCAACTTAGAATTAGTATTTGAGCAGGGTGTATAGGTTTTGAAAAACCTCTTATCACCTCCACCAAATGTATGACGTCCAAACCCTGGGCAAGAGCAACACTGATATGCTTACCCAGCCCTCCTAGTGGGAACTTGGAGGGTTAGTAACTGCTGCATGATAGTTGCAGATACGTGCTATAATATACTGTAGATGGGTACATTACTCGGCATAGGAGAGACAGCAGCGGCGCTTGGA
>JAJYGT010000041.1 GCA_021785005.1 Actinomycetes bacterium | reverse complement strand
TCCGATCTCAAAGTAATGTCGCAGATTTACAAATGACATCTCAAGTTTGGGTGCGCTGGCGCGCAGGTAATGTTAGATAAACATTCTTGTTGAATTGACCCCATGATCTTAGGTTTGGCAAGCGGTATCATTGGTGTGGCGTTCCTGTCACGACGGCTTGCTAAGTTGTGCATACATATATTGGGCTAGCTTATTTCGTTACAAACGAATAGCATTTTATGTCTGTAAGACTTTTTTTGGATAGGGAAGTGTGTTGGTCACATATCTATCAGAATTTGAGTCACGACCGGTGCGTGAGTTAGCGGATAGCATTCTGGATTGTCAGGCCGCTAATCGTCTAAGGCCTGTGACTGTAGTTGTTTCTTCTAGAGTCGCAGGCGTGTTTTTGCGGCGTGAATTGACCCGATATTGCGATGCCATTGGTAACGTAACTTTTACTACGCCTATTGGTTTGGCTCGAGACATTTTGGATCGTGGTTCACAAAATGATTTTCGACGAGTCCCAAGTGTTGTTTTGAGCAGCTTTTTGCGCACCTCTATTGCCGATGCGCTTGGAAGGCAAGCTGATATTGGGAATTTGCAAGCTTTGTCTCAATGGCAACCTGACATTGATTTTTCAACTATTTTGCAGTTCAATACTGCCGTTAGTGAACTAGCACTCGTGGAAGAGAGCCTGATCGAAGAGAGTTTGGACATGGGTACTACCTTTGATCTTGTTCGAAAGGTATATCTATCAACTCGTAAGTCTCTGCGAGAAAACCAGTTCATGCTCGAAGCGGATGCGATTTTAAGTGCTACAAAATTACTACGTGGACAAAGCTCAGCAAATGCGAAGCTCGAATTAGGAGCTGTTGTTGTTTATTTGCCCCATTCGATAGTTAAAGCTGCGGCCAAGTTGATTGGTGAGCTGTCGAGTTCTCACAGTGTGGTGGTGATCGACGGGCTTACTGGTTACGAGCCAATTGATCTAGGTTCGATTGAGCGAATTGAGCACCTCAATACCGAGGAGTATCCGAGCCTGGACTTGAAATCTATTTCGCTTGATCATTCGTATCCCAAAGTGAAAATCGTATCTACTCCAGATCGGCGGTCTGAGGTAGATATTGTTGTAGCAGGAGTATTAGACGCTATAAGTCTTGGAGTTCCACTCGAATCCATTTGTGTGTATTACACCAACGAACAAAAGTATTTACCTCAGTTCTTGGACACGGCACAGCGTGCGCAGATTCCTGTTGAACAGCTAAGACCTATGGAAAGCGACACCAACAAAGCCTTTGAGCTCTTAAAGGCCGCCTACGCGTTCTATCTTTCTGGGGCCCGAGTCGATCTGATGGATCTGTTTTCTAAGGGCGCGGTATTTTATCAAGGGCGCAAACTTGACACCGGAAAAATCGAAAACTTTACCATCGAATGGGAACTGACGGGTAACTTGTTTGACTTTTCAAAGCAGTACCTGGAGAAACAAAGAAGCACCGCGTCGTTGAATTTGGTGCAGCGTGAATTGGTAAATGACCTCGTTGGTTTCTTGTTGGATTTTGAAGTAAAAGCACAAATATTTGATAGGTCTACCCAGACTGGTGCTTGGAGCGATATTGCAGACGCATGCGTTGATTTTTTCAATGCTTGTCTTACTCCTATCCAAGACGAATTTGATTTAATTGGCGAAGAAGCAAATGGCTTACCCGTAGGGTATTTCCAGTTATTGGCAGCCTTTTCGTCGCTGCGCCAATTGGATAACTACAAAGAAAAGGCAAGTCCGTCTGCTTTTTGGAACCTAATACAGTTGGAAATCGCCCTACGGCCCAACAATTCAACTTCTTCTCGTGGCATAAGGGTCGCCTCGATCTTTTCTTTTAATGCGATTCCAGCACGACGTGGATTTGTTCTTGGTTTGAGCGACGATATGTTTTTTCAAGCCACTGGTTCGCGGCTTTTGCCCGAGTCAATTCGAAGATCATGGGGTCTATTAACTACTTCACAACGAAATGCTCTAGATATGCGAGCATTTCTATTGCAATTTCAGCTGTGCGATGATGTCGTGCTGTGTGTACCTCGTTCCGACATTTCTAAGGCCGGGGCACTTTTTCCAGCTCCGATAATTGCGACCTTGGAGACTCTTTACCAAAACCTTGGTAAAGAGATTGCCAAAGAACAGGTGCTTTCGAGGAAAGAGTTCTTAGCTTCTAATTCCAATCCTATCGATCTTCGCAGTTTGAAGGCCCGTAATTTGGCGTTTAGCTCTTCGAACAACCCAACTTATAGCTTTTCTACTGGTGTGGCTACGGAAGTTTTGGGCGCCAAGGAGGTGGATTTACTTGATGTGGGCGCAAATAAGGCACCGATTTCAATAAGTGGCAAACTGCGTAATTCCCCGGCACTCAACGCGGCGCTAGCAACTTTAAGTCCAACCGGAATTGAACAGTGGTTGAGCTGTCCGTATGAATTTCTACTTCGCAATATATTTCGACTAAATCCCTATCAAGCACCCGAAGATGTCTTACGCCTTGATGCGCTTACTCGTGGAACCTTATTGCATGCGATTTTTGAGCACTTGATTGAAGAAAAAGGTACCGATATCTGGAATCCGCAAGAGCTAAACGCCAAGGTAGATGAAATCGTTGAAATTAATTGGCAAAAAATTGTGGAGTCAAAGCCGTCGAGGTCTAAGGCAAAGAGATTTTGGCTTGCTTCGGATCGCCGTAAAATTTTACGTGAGGTCAAAAAATTTGCGGAGACGGATAATCTGGTCTGTCCTCAGGTGTTAGACAATGTGCTTGAAAAAGCAATTGAAGGTGAGATCGAACTGCCAGACCTCGAACGTTATGAGCTTTTTGATTTAGAAGATCAAAGTTTGGTTGTCCGTTTAAAGGGGAAAATTGATCGTGTGATGGTGAAACACGACGGTGTACGTCAAGTCGTAGATTACAAGACCGGGAAAAATGCCTCGTATTTCAACGCGGGAGCTCTTGTTTCAAGAAAAGTCCAGGTGACTCTGTACCAGATGCTCATTGACACAGCGAGTAAAAAGACCGATGAGATGCCAGGGGCGAACACCTTAGGTAGTTACTGGTTCATATCTGAACTTGGAGGCTATAGAATCTACGATCTTTCCGATATAGATTCATCTAGAGTGAAGATCGCTGTGGCTGGCGCCGTTTTAGCCATGCGTCGTGGTATTTTTTTTGCGGGACTCCATGAGATTTCAAATTTTTCACGTTGTCAATATTGTGATCCTGATCAAAGCGGTACGAATTACGTGCGAAATAAACTCAGCTACGCGTTAGGCGGTCAGATTCCTAACTTTGCCGATGATCTAGGCGACTCAGAAGCTTGGCCGCCGATTTTTGCGTTAGCGCGAAATCTTTAGCATCGTGATGAAAACGAACTCAGTGCAAGATTTAGCAGGTCGCGAACTAATTAGCGACGCACTCACAAAGATTCTTTTTGTCAGAGCAGGAGCTGGTACTGGAAAGACCACTGCGTTGGTTAATCGAATAGTCAATTTGATTGAATCCGGGGCCCTAGACATCACAAGAATTGCCGCGATTACCTTCACGGATCGCGCGGCGAACGAATTGAGGGTACGCGTTCGAATGGGTTTGCAGAATCGAATCGAATCTGGTTCTGGCTCTTTGACTGTCCTAAAGCGCGCATTGGAACTGCTTCCAAGCGCCATGATCGGTACCATCCATTCATTTTCTACTTCCTTGCTTCAAGATTTTGGAACTGTAGTCGGTTTGCCGTTGGTGTTTAAAGTAGTGAGTGATTTAGAGGACCGCCTTTTGTTTGACCGCGAGTGGGATCGCTATTCGAATTTGTTGTACGATGACGCCGATACTTGCCAGGTGCTTGAAATCGTGGCTGATCTTGGGATTGGTATTTCTCAAATAAAGGCGCTTGGACGCGAATTAGATCATGCGTCAAAGAGTTTCGAAGTGCCTGCATCTGTGCCACCTGGGGGAATAACGGATTTATTGGCGACTTATGAGAGGCAAATTTCCGAAATCGCAAATAAATTGATGAATTTAGAAATTGGCAACCCAAATTATGAGGTTGCTTTAGGTGCCAGAGATGCTCTTGCACTTAGGATCGTACAGCTGCGAGCAGCAGCGGCAGAGCTGTTTCATGCCATCGTTGAACGAGGAGCATCAGGTGCACTCGTTATGTTATCGGGCAACTCGTATCCACAATTTCCCAGTATGAAAGTATCGCGATTAGGCAACAAGGCAAACTGGACTGATGCCCAAGAAATAGCTTTGGTTCGTGAGACAATCCTAGATATTTCGAGTGAACTTGAAGTTCTTAATGGACAACTAAAAGATAGTCTGGCGAGTTTCTTATTAGCAAAGACACAAACGTTTGTTGCTTGGGTGCGTAACGTGAGAAAGCGCTCAGGTCACATTAATTTCGATGATTTGCTGAGATTGTCACTAGAACTCGTACGTTGTGACAATCGAAGTTTGCTTGCTGAGATCCGCTCACGTTTTCAAGTGATTCTGGTCGACGAATTCCAAGACACGGACCCAGTTCAAATCGAACTGATTCGCACACTAAGTAATTGTCAAGCGAGTTTTTCGGGTCATGATTCGTCCAGCATCGCACCGGTATTTTTTGTGGGAGACCCCCGACAATCGATCTATCGATTCCGAGGCGCAGACTTAGACAGTTATTTAGGGGTAGCTCAGGAGTTTGTACCTGGGCAACCAGGAAGTCAGATGGTCGATCTCACTGAGAACTTTCGCTCAACTTCAGATATTACGTCTTGGGTAAATGACGTTTTCGAAGAAGTCTTCAACGAGGTCTCAAACCTTTCAACGGGGTCTATTCACGGAGTACGACCGGCCATACCCGGATTACAAGGTGTCAAACTCTTGTGCCTGGACGCTTCTGAGACTCCAGCGTCGAACGCTTCTGACACTCGATCTTTAGAGGCTTCTATGTGCGCTAATGCAGTAATTGAACTCTTGGGTAATGGAACAAAGGTCGAAAGCAATGGTTCGTTGCGCGATATCCAGCTCTCAGATATCGCTATTGTAGTGCCAACTAGAGCTATTCTTCCGGAACTGTTTAAACGTTTGGATGCTAACAACATTCGATTTAGTGCTGGAAATTCTTCACCAATATATCAAGACGATATCATTCGTGAGCTATTTTTGATTTTGACCGCCGCTACTAGGCGCCACGACGCACTCTCAGTATTTCATGCTTTGTCCACTGCGTTACTTGGGGTGAGTACCCAGGTTTTATTTGACGCAGTTGTAAATTACAACTATCGGTCGTTTGACGCGCTCCTAGTTGCAATTCGCGAGAAGCGCGCCAACCTAGATGAGGCGTCGGTTGCACAAGTTGCTCGCGCCGTTGGGACTCTAGAGGCGATCGGTGATCGTGATTTGGCGGTTGGGTGTTTTGGAGCTTTGCAATTTAGCTTTGAGATTCTAGGTCTTTATGAACGAGCTGCTGGGTCCAAAGGCATTGATGAAACTTGGCGTCGATTGGACTTTATTTTGGACGAGGCTAAGGAATGGACCCAAAAGGCGAACGTGAGTCTTAGATCGTACGTCGATTTTGTTGGTCGACGTATCAAAGATGGCGAACGGGTAAACGAATCTGAAGGTGGCGATTTAGATGTAAATGCCTTATCTATTTTGACAATTCACGCGGCTAAAGGACTTGAGTTTCCGATTGTGATTCTCGCTGGCACATCTAATCAAGCTGGGGGAGATCGCAAAGATAAAAGCGTGGTTATAAATGGATCGGAAATAGGAGTGCGCTTTAGCAGCTCGTTGGAGACCGTCAACTTTACCCAAATGCGCGATCTAGAAAAAGAGAAGGGGAAACAAGAAGTATTACGTTTGTTGTATGTCGCTACCACGCGTGCCAGAGACCAGCTAATCATTACAATACCCATGCCTAGCGCCGAGATTGAGAACTGGCGAGGTACCTATCAAACCAAAGGCGACTTTGCGATCAAGAGTAGTTCGATCTGGCAGGTTATAGCAGGACTGTCAGCCACCGAACCAATTTCAATTTCAAATAATGTGGCTCGGGAACCGTTGGCACAACAAAAGATTGAAATTTCGGTGATCGACGAATCAGCTTGGACGACAAAACGCCAAACAATTATCGCCAAAGCGATGAGACCCACAACGTTGAGCCCTACATCGCTGATGGAATCGAGGCAAGTTTCACCGCCAAAGACTATGGTCAGGCAACGAGGACCCGACATAAGAGAGCTCGGCATTCTTGTTCATGCGTGCTTGGCTGTTATTCCACTTGATGATACTGATCGAGCGCTTACAAGGGCGCGCTCAATTCTCGCGCAGCGTTGCGCAGATCCGTCTCAAATTGAATTAGCCCTAAAAATTATCGCACACGCGCTAGATGCACCGTCGGTGAAGCAATCTAGATCTTCTCTTCGGGAGTTTGGAGTAAGCATTACTCTTTCCGATGGGTTTAGCGTTCTTGAGAGCGTCATAGATATGGCTTACCAGACTGGTGACACCTACCAAATCCTCGACTTTAAAATTGTGGCGGATCTATCCGACGAGTACGTATCCAAGCGGATGGAACAATATCAGGTGCAGGGTTCACTTTACAAGTACGGGCTAGAAAAATTAGTTGGTCAAGGCAAAGTTGCACAAGTCGTGTTTTTGTTTCTAAGCCCTGACAATTACAAAGAAGTGGTATGTGATTGTTGGTCAAACGCTGAAACGCAATCGTATCTCACGAGTCATTTAGCTGGCAATGTATCTCCTTTGTCTTCTTAGTGGTTTCAGAATTCCTTGGATGCTTTTATCGAAGCAGTTTTGAGCCCGCCAAATAAACGCAATAATTGGGATACGACCCCTGGGTTGTAAGACCTGTCAGTTGTCCTCGTTCGGAGCTGACGGTATAGGTGGTATTCCAGGTTTCTGTGACCGTGATTGCATAGCAACCTGGTGACGCATACGTGTGAACCAGGTTGCCGGTTGGCCAAGGGCCACCTAAAAGCGAGGTCGGTCCAATGGGTGATGTGCTGTCCCCATAGCTAATCGACAGACTTCCAGTTGAGGTCGCAGTAAGTGGACCAAATGCTGTGGTTGTGGCCAATGAGTCGGATAACCGTGTTGAAATTGAAAGATAAGATGCTATTCCTGCGATCCCAAAATTTGGATCCACCGCGATAGACGGTGAGGGCAGGTCCCGTATTATTGTGTCGCGTATTGCGCTCGAAGACGTTGATGGCGCCAGTGAACTAGCAAACTGGGACGCATTTCGATAAATGCAAGGACCATAATGGCGATTAAGCGTGAACCAAAGTTGTGGTGCAATTGAATCAGAAACCCCAGCTTGTGCTTTGTTGGTGTAATACCTCACGTAAACGGCAACGCAAGGGGTGTTTTTAAATTCAGATGAGTTCGTACTCAAGGTCGGCAATACGACAGGATAAAGATTTTTTGAACTTGAGTTGTTGAAAGTGGTGGGCGTACTCGGTGCGGTAAAGTTTGACGGAGAATACAAGGTTATGGTATAGCCATTATTAGTTGGATTCGGTGAAATTGAAGAATCTGCCCAAGCTTTATTGGTGCTGCTGGCTAGAACCATGGTTGCCAGCGACGGCAGTAGGGCAACTTTAAAGGTTCGGCGTAAGTGTTGCGCAGTGGTGAAACTCGCATTTCGTCGGGGTAGTTTCATTTGAATAGTCCTGTTTGGTCTTTGGTACTCGCAAAGGGCATTGCCAAAAAGGACCGGGTGGTTCGAGCTAGAAAACTATTCCAAAGTCATTATACAAACTTGATGTTATGAAAAGCCTATTGATTAAAGAAGCTGTAAAAAATTTTTAGCCCAGCGTTTAGTTTTGCTTTTTTCAACAGTTAACTGTGTGCACGTTTAGCTTGGTTTGGATGGTTAATTTCAGAGCAAACAAAATCATCCAAACCTTAAATCCAGACCTAGACCAAAGACTGCCGCTCGAAGTGATGTCCGCGGCACATCTCGCCCCGAGTCAGTTTTTCAACTAAGCATCCAACTAACGACATGGTCGTCTATGCGCTCGAGTTGCGTATCTAAAGACAATATGATACCGTCATTAGAATCTCGAGCTTCAAAGTGTTGGAGGAATCCGGTTGAAGAGTTGAAATCAGTCAAGGTAAATGCGGGCGTGGGCATCAAAATAGCACGTGCGAATAGATGTAGTTTGGACTTACTTAATTCTTTGTTAGCTGCAAGAGCGCCGGCCTTCAAACTGCATTGAACTCTAGCGAGCCTGGTGCGAGTTTCATCCGAATAGGTAACAGCGCTAAGGGGAAGACCGAGTGCGATTTTCTTGGCTGTTGGCTTTGCGATGAAGTCCGCCAGACCGTAGGCCCGGCGGGCCCAAGAATCGATATCATTTCTGGGATTTAGCGGAGCACAAAACGTCAAACCCTTGGTGTTCTTGGCGGTGATAAATCCATCAAGTCCGACGCTAAACCATAAGTTAGATATTTCCTCTAAAAACTTATAATCGGAATTCCAGGGTTCAAACAATTTGCGTGTTGGTCTGTAGAAGTTTGGCATGACGTCTGGAAATAGAGATTCATGTAGTTCTAAATTTGCGGGAAATCGACTTTCATTGTATGCATTGCCAAGTCGGATAAGCGACTCTGGGACCACTTTTAGTGAGCAATGGATGGTTATGTGTTTTCCTACTGCGCAAGCAAAATAAAGCAAGCGTTCAAGTTTCGCATTGTCAGCGGAATTGTAATGGTTGAAGTATTCGATAGCCAAGCCTTGGAAATTTGGATCCTGTTCATTCAGTTTAGATACTGGAAGATGTGAAGCAGGACTTGGATATGAAGGTCCGAATGAGCGATATTTCGGCTCAAAGGAGGGTATCATGGTGCACGCGTTCGTGAATGCTATGACCTTGAGTCGCAGTCATGACAACCAGTGATAGTATCATCTCAATGGGCTCACCGAAAAGAGTGTGCAAATGGGTCAAGTTAATTCTTTTGACCAGAACGACTATTTTAACGACGAATCTAACCGAATTAATGCAGTACGCAGTCTTTTCGGGCGCATTCAGCATCAGTTTATGACTGTGGTTTTGGCAGGCAATGTTTTTCGCCGAAGCGCGCTTTTGGCAGTAGCTCTCATCCTCATTGGGACAGTTCTCGGATATTCCACGTACAAACAGAGATATTTAGGTAGCGCTTCGGCGCCAGTGCTGTCGCAAGGACACAAAAGCGCCCCCGGCACGGCCTCACCCAATGCATGTAGCCTGACCTCGCGGGCTAATAATCTCAAGATCAGTAGAGTGTTACTGTTTGTTGGGCACTATACGTTTGCCTTTCCAGCGAACGAGACCGTCGTAAATGTCGCTCCGGTACAACGTCTAATGGTAACGCTTTGCAGTCTTCCAAATGCGCCTCGCACAATATTGAACTGCCCAGCGGACTACGGCATTCAATACAGACTCGACTTTCTTGAAGGAAAGAAGTCCGTTCTTAACGTCAAGCTAGATGCCAGTGGTTGTCGTTTCGTAACCGGCATAGAACCACGTCGCATATCCACAACACACCTTTGGACTTTACTTGCCCAAACAATGAATCTGCCGGAACCGATCCAATATTACTACCCATTCCTTGGTAGCTACAACGGGCAAGCAATGTCTTTTTACAACTCCGCAAAACAGATCAAGTGGACTTGAGCTGATCCTCAACACGGGTAAGTCTATTACTCCATGATTTTTTAGTTCAACTTCTTGATTAGCAGTACACCTAAGTATCAAACTTTGCAGCCAACATGTGGGTGTTTTCAATCTTAGCAATATTCAAGTCACCCAGATACCGCGCGGACTTCCATTCGGTTGCAACCGGTAATCAGGTTGTTGTCGCGAAATGTCGATGGCTGCGTGAGTGGATATCTCCCTGGTCGTTCTCGTCGCTAATAGTTGAAAGCGCGCAGAGTGCCAGCGCTAAAGGTACATAATTGAACTAATTGTGCACAATTAAGCACTATCCAGGCGATGTGGCTCTATAACGTGTTTTTGAACATATTCGCGCATTTGTTTGTGGTAAAGAACAGCGCCTCAAAAATTCATTTGCGGACGCGCAGGAACATGTCACGAAAAGCACATTTGACATTACGAAACCTTTATATAGCGATCGGAATCTAATTCAGCATGTCATTTAATTTCGCGTCGCTTAGATCACCATTCCCTCGAACCTTGTTAGCCGTGACATAATTTCGACGGGCGACCTCTTAGATATGATGAGTTTGCAGTCGTCAAGTTGATATCCGCGCGCAGCTACTGTGATGACAACCGGAACCCCTTTCCACAGGGCACTGAAGGTGCTCACACGTGAATCTTCGAATTCGACTCCGAGTGCGTTGATGCTTTTATTTTGGTAAACAAACTGAAACGATCTTTCAGATAGATGAAGAGGTGCCGTTGCGGAACACCACCTAAGGGACGCGGGCTGAGAATTAATGCCAACGGCTCTCGAAAAGAGATCTTGCCGCCCCACGAACCTGGCCCAAAGCCTTGCCGTTTGGTTCAAAATGGCATCTTTGGGAATCAAGAAATCGGGGCCAGACACCTTTACCATTAGCGCAGGACCGTCAAAGTTATTCATATACTCATGGCCATCTCGCTCACTGTTTTTCAGAAACGCAGGGTCAACTATAAGGTCTTGAGGATTTGTATATACGAGTACATTGCTAGATCCATAAGTTTCTGAAACCCACCCGGAAACCTCAATTTCACTATTGGTATGAGTGAGTTCGACAAAGCCCATTGATCCACCTTGGTGGTGATATCTGGTTGGTAGTAAATCTGTAGCCATAGTTCTCCTTCACTTTCATTGCGTGCTGTAATATTTAAGGCGTGATATCGAGCATCCTTGGCAATTCAAGAAAGTTTGCTTCGTCTTCGTCAATTAGTGTGAGTTGCCTGCAGTCGATTTCAATGCCGCGATAACCTACTGTGCAGGCGAGTAATTCATTATCGGACGATATTGTCAGGCCTGAGATGATCGTGACGTATCCGTAATGGTAGCTGCGCACTGTTTGAGAAACCCCGTTTAACTCAACTGTAAGGTCCTGTTCGTCGGGATCTTCGGAAACGGAACCGCTCCACCAGGGATTGCGATTTGCGACCAAGAGCCACTCGTCTCGCGCGTCGTACAAAAGCGTTAAGTCCTCCCGTTTTTCCGCGCGCTCAAGTTTTTCGAGGAGACCTCGATAAATGACGTCTTTACGTTGAGACACTAATCCGGCTAAAGCAGTAGCATGTCGACGTTTTACAGTTTCAGGGGCATCATTTTGGCCCAAGCGAATGGCTTGTGTTCTAATCATGACGAGTGAACCTGAACCTTGGGGTTCCTTGAAAGTGAGGGATCCGGCGTCAATCCACACGTTCGAGTTATCGCCATATGTGACGAGGGGACTTGGAATCGGATTATAGGCAATTAACTCCATATTTGGGTTCTGAAGAACAATAACCTTTGGGCAAGTAATTGGCGGATCGAAGTTAGCTG
>JAJYGT010000100.1 GCA_021785005.1 Actinomycetes bacterium | reverse complement strand
TTATTGCCGCCCATGCTTGTGCCGGCGGAAGATTTCCGGCGCCATTTCCTGCTATCACCAAAATGTCACTAGTCTTAGCCGCGAACTCAATGAGAGCCCCATCGTCTCCTAAACAAGCAATCAACATTGGAATATTAGGAAAACTCATTCCTGGTCGTCCTAAGGTAAACTGCCATGGTTCTAATTGCCGGTGCCAGGTAGGTCCGTTTGCTACAACACTGCCTACGGTTCCATAGCCGGGTGCATCGAAAGCCATCCTTGCGAGACCAGAAATCTTTAGGACTTCATGCGCAGCAAAGACTGCGCCACCAAACACCACGACCGGCTCACTGATACGCCTGTCTGCCGCCACTTCAATGGCGTCCGATAAATTTGCTGCCGCATCCGATCCAAGTCTTAGACCTGGGATCATACTTCCAGTGATCACGATGGGAATCGACCAAGGTCCGCTACAAGCAACAAAAGCGCCGACCTCTTCAATGGCGTCGGTGCCAGTCGTTATTACTATCCCTGACACACCTTCGGTTATCGCTGTGTCTATCTCATTTACAAGTGTTCCAAGAATGGCAAAGTCAATTTCAGATCCGCCCAAAAAAGCTATATCAGTCCAAGATGACAACCTGTCATCGGACTGTGCCAGAGTCGAAGCGCGAGACTTTGGGGTAGCGCCCAACGAACCGTCTGACATTGAAATGGTCCCACCGAGCGCAAGCAACCGAATCCCACTTTTGCGCGGTTGATATGGTTCTAACTTGATCATTAGGATGCTTGGTCTGACCGTAGTTCACGATCCATATGACGTCGAATGGCAACAAAAGCATCACTTAGTTCCATGCTCGTTTTGCGTGGCCTTGCCAGCGTAATAGTCTCTTCGTGATGAATCCGCCCGGGATGGGCATCCATTACAATGACTCGATCCGACAAGATTATCGCTTCAGTAATATCATGAGTCACAAAAACAACAGCGGCATCAATTTCTTGCCACAACTCAAGCAAAAAATCCTGCATGCTAACGCGCATTTGACTATCTAGAGCCGCAAATGGCTCGTCCATTAGTACAATCGCGGGTTTCACAATGAGAGCTCTGGCGATGGCTACTCGTTGTTGCATTCCTCCCGACAATGTGTATGGTTTGGCTTCGCGAAACGGCAAGAGCCCTACGCGTTCAAGAAAATAATCGACCAATTCTCCAACTTCTTTTGACTTATATTTTCTAAGCTTTAGGCCAAACGATACATTTTGGGCAACGCTTAGCCATGGGTACAGCGTCGGTTGTTGAAAAACGACCGCTCGCTCAGCGCTTGGGCCTATCACACGCTTCCCACTTGCTGTTACCGATCCTGAACTTGGGCGCTCAAACCCAGCCATAAGGCGCAACAGCGTTGATTTACCGCATCCGCTTGGTCCGACAATTGACAAAAACTCTCGCTCTCGAACCTCCATCGAGACTTTGTCTAGAGCGACGATAGATTCCTTTTTTGAATTCTTGGAATACACCATACTCACATTGTCACACAAAACGACGGGGTTTTTCATCCTTTTGTAGTCCCGAGCACTGACGCTGCATAACTTGGATCCACGGCGTTTGCCATGTTTGGAATAGGACCACTAGCACTTCCTGAGCTAATCAACTGTTGGGCGGCCAACACCAAGCCTTTTACCACTAGCGACTTACTCGTGCTAGCGCCGTTACCCATACCTGCTGCCGAATCTTGTGCAGCGAGATTGTATATTTTGTAACCGTCCATCTCTCGCTGGGCTAACGCCACCGTAATACCAGTTTCTTTTGCCATCGCTGCTAAAGCAGTTGAAGGTGAATTTTGATATGCTTGCACCCCAGCTTGTTCTGCTTGAATGAATTGCTTAACTAATTCTGTATGATTCGTTGCCCACTGGGAATTAACTACGGTCAAGTTAAAGATTGGAGCGATATTTGATACCTGTCCATCGGTCATAATTGTCCTACCCCCATGCGCAACCATGTAGTCATAGAATGGATCCCAAGTGTATGCAGCCTGAAGGCTTCCTGTCGACCATGCCGCTTGTATGGCCGGTGGCGACATGTTTACCATATGAACCGAGGAAGGATTAACTCCGGCTGCGGTCAGTCCCGCGCTAAAAGCAAGAGTTGAAGTAGAACCTAGAACTGTGGCAACCGACACCCCTTGCATGTCCTTCAGGCTCTTGATTGGCGAGTTCGCAGGTACGACCAACCCTTCGTCACTTGTGTACTGCTCTTGCGTCCATACCACCTTCACCGGCAATCCATGCAATACCGCGGTTGCCACCGGCGGGTTACCAAGACCTGTCATAAATTGAATCGCCCCAGATGCTAGTGCGGGTAACGCAGCGGGACCGGAGGCAAACTCACGCAGCTGCACCCGGGCGTGGATGTATTTTTGAAACAGTTGCTCCTCTTCAACAACCGCCTGGGGATCAGCCCCGAGATTTTGATAGCCAATAACCACGGTCTCGGAAGAGTTCGTCGCAGCTGTCGTCGTTGAGGACGAACTTGTGGAACCGCACGCATCCAAAATCACCGGTGCAAGTGCCGCAATGGCAGTCAGTGTCATGGGGCGAATTGCCTTATTTAGTAGTCGAGGCAGTTTCATTATTATATTTTCCCTTTCCATGGAACGATTAGATGCTCAGCAATACGAATTACAGAATCCATCAAATAACCAAGTCCTCCAATAATTACAATCGCGGCAATTACAGTTGAGATCGAAAGTGACTGTGCCGCATTCTGAACCAACCAACCAAGTCCCGATCGAGCCGCGATCAATTCTGCAGCAACCAAATAGGTCCAGGCAATACCAATTCCTGTGCGCATCGATGTAAATATCGAGGGAAGAGTTGCCGGAAATACTACTAGGCGGATAACTTGTGATTTGGTGGCTCCCAAACTTTGTGCAACACGGATAAAGTCATTTGAGACCCCGCGGGCCCCTCCTACCGTACCTAAAATTATCACCGGTATTGTTCCCACAATTATGGTGAGTATTTTGGGGGTCGGTCCGATGCCAAACCACACGATTAGTAGCGGAATATAAGCAAGAGGTGGGATTGGCCGAATAAATTGCAGCCATGGATCTACCAGCCGAAAAAAAACTTTGCTCACTGTCATCGAAAATCCGATTAGTACACCGAGCACGACCGACAACCCAAAGCCCAACCCAATGCGACCTACGCTCGCGAAAATATCGCTTAAAAGCGTTTGTCCCTGAAAACCCTGGGTGGCCAAGGCAACACCTGCACCCGCAATCAGGGGCAAAGTTGGAAACACACTCGGACGTGCAACAATATACTGAGCGGCAATCTGCCAGAGAGTAAGCACAAACAAAACGGAAAACAACCACCAAAACATCGGTAGACGGCCAATCCTTCGCATCGTTTCGATTTTTGCAAACCAAACGGACCGATCTTCTGAGTAATTGACTTTTTTAGAGGTAGACAACGTAGAAATATCGTTGGCTTTGACCAAACTATTATCGTCCCCGCTAATTGATACCGATGCTGCATCTATAGCCATCGCACGTTCCTAATTCTTTGAGTGTGCAGCAGAACTCGACATGCCAGGGAATTGCACACGCAAGGCCGTTGGTGTTCCCCCATTGCAAGGGTTAAGATCTTGGGGACATGAGCTAAGAGCAATTAAGCACTCAACTTCAGCTCGCAATCGCATTCGACTGCCTGCGACGGATCGTGGCGGAACGGTGGCCATAGCTCCACTTCCAACATCCAAGGAGGTATTTTGAAATATATTCAGCGGATCCGGTATTAAGTATTCTGGAATGTCATACGGCACCAGAGCAGTAGATAAAGCTGCCAAACAACTTGAATGTCCGTCCACGCCAAATCGAAGTGGATAGTCATACGGGCTACAAGACGAAAAGAGAAGGTCGTTGCGCCCTACGGAATCCTCCACGATCGTTAGTAATGGGCGACACTTAGTGCTGTACAAAATATCCCCAGTGGTAATTAGCCAGGCATGATTCAGCTTTCTGGTATTTCCCGGAGAGAATCGTTCGGTGTAATCCTGGGCCATAAAAGCAACGAGGTCACCGACTTGAGTTCCATAGATATCCTCAATCATAAACTCTTGACCTGGTAATAACCTAACTGCCAACGCTTCACCCGGTTTAATATCCACCGTAGAAATATCAGTTAGGTTTTGCGTGTCTAGATGACTGCCACTATTCAAAATCTTCTCCCAATCGATGAGACGCTTACCTGGCGCGATTCTCGGTGTTGGTAACTTTGAAAACAAAGAGAACATCCGAGATCATTTAGATGCCAACGTAATGCACTCAACACAAGAAAACAGCGGAACTATATTAATAACCAATTACGCCATGGTTACCAACATTTACGCAACCTTTACGCTGGACTAATTGTGAGGCAATTGTCCGACTCGCCACACAATGAACAACAAAGATAATTGCCTTTAACGCTTCGCAAACGCCAATGTAACGCACTGTGGTCGAAAGGCAAGCGAAGATATTTACGCCGATTATGACCGCGAACAACCGATTACGAGTCCTGATTGATTCACTGATAGGTGGTATGCAAGTTCAAATGCGACCAGAGCGCAACGATAGGCGCCAAGTGTGGGACGATCAAGCTCATCCCACACAATTTCTCAAACTTCTTGAGACTCGATTGCAAACAACTTCTTGAAGGATAATTCAGCAACACGTAGCTGACTCTCATTGTTCTTAGCACTCCTCCAGAATTTCAAAAAGTACAACCCGTTCTGTGGTTTGAAGTCGTTGTTTTTCTGGGATTAGCTTTGATAATTTAGCGCGTCTTGCGCAGAAAACAAATTGCTCAGCTTGTACAGCAATCGGATATCCGCAACATCGATTTATATCACCACTCGCCACTTGTTCAAAGGACAGTTGGATCTGCTCCCAGAACAAGTGCGCAGCGTTTCGCACCTCAACCGAATCGCCAGGAAAGTTCGGTTGGTGTAGCGATGAATAAATCTGCATTTCATTAGCAGTTTGTAGATTTGGTCACCAACACGATAGCTAAACCGAAATATTCACGATTTTGCATACCACGCCCCCAAACTTCCCAGCTTATCCTAGGCGTGGCAGCGTAATTTACTCGTGTGAAAAACGCACGTCTGGCAGGATCTTGCGAAGCCAAGACGGTATCCACCAAGCCGCTGAGCCCGTAAGTCTCAAAAGTACCGGCAACAAAAGAAGCCGAACCAAAAACGCATCCAAGAGAACCGCCACCCCCAAGATGATACCCATTTCTTTGGGAGGTAGTGGTCCTGAGACCGCAAAGGTAAAGAAAACTGCCACCATCACCGCAGCAGCAGAAAAGATTACTCGCCCAGAGTGAGCGACACCATTAACCATAGCGTCACGCACATCTTTGGAATTTTCGTAGTGCTCCTTTGCGCTTGATAGCAAAAATACAGTGTAATCCATGGAAATTGCAAAAATCATTGCGAAGAAGAACACTGGAGCCCAAGCATCAAGGAAGCCCTGTGGTTTGAAGCCCAGTATCTGATGCAACCACCCATCCTGGAATATCAATCGTGCTACTCCAAATGCGGCCCCAGTTGCTAACAGGCTCGTCAACACGCCAATCGCGGCAATTATCGGCGCTTGTAGTGCTATTAGAAGCAATAAAAACCCCAAAACGAGTACCAGGCCAATGACCTGGGGCGTCTTGGACACTAGGAGCATTTGCAGATCGTAGTTTTCTGCCACAGCTCCACCAACCAAGCTTCCACTAGGTAGCGAAGACCGTAATTGTTCAATTGTATTTCCAATTATGGGGTTAGAAGGATCTTGTTTCGGAATGGCTTCGATAAGTGCCAAGTCCTGGGACTTTGCAAACTGTGTTGGCAAAACCGCAACAATGTTGTGATTCTGGCCAAGAATCTCATCAGCCTTTAAAGCATTGGCTCGCGTCGTGATAATTTGCAGCTGTCCGGGTGCGCCGGCGCCAAACGCGGACTGTACCAGTGAATATCCAACTCTCGCCGACGCGGATGCAGGGACTACTTTGATAGATGGCATTGCGGTGCGTAAACCAAGTACGGGAATCGCAAGCACCACTAATGCGCCCAAAGCCAGTCCACCAAAAATAAATGGCCGCTTCCACAGAAGTTCCGCCCAACGTCCGAATTTAGCGGATCTGTGTTCTCCTGCATGAACCCAAGGCAACGCGAGGCCATCGACTTTGTCGCCTAACATTCCAAGCACCGCAGGAAGTAGCGTCAACGTGGCCAATAAAACAAATACCACAGCCAACATAATTCCTACGGCCATTGACCTAAAGGCCGGTGATGGGACGATCATTACCGATGATAGTGCGATCAAGACGGTGAGCCCTGAAAAGAAAACGGCTTTCCCAGCAGTGTCCATGGTTTCTGCAACCGATTCATCAACCGGTCGGTTGCGGCCAAAGTGTGCACCTCTAAACCTAACAACAATGAAGAGCGCATAATCAATGCCAAGAGCAAGCGCGAACATCAAGGCGAAGTTCATTGCCCAGATCGATATAGGAGTACTCCGATTCAACAGATCCAAAAGTCCCGCGGCACTGACCAAACCTGCAATGGTAAGAAGCAGAGGAAGTCCAGCTGCAACCAATGACCCAAAGGCTAGGAGCAAAATAACTAGTGTTACTGGCCATGAAAACAGCTCTGACTTCATCATTGCTGTGCGATTAGCCAAGTTGAAGTCAGACCAAAGCACAGAAGCACCTGTGGCAGTAATCCTAATTCCAGGAGTGCTCAACGCACTAAGTGGAGCTTGAAGCACATCTGCCGCTCGCACCATCGCGTTAGGATCGGCCCCAGCACCTGCCAAAATAATTCCCGTCTTTCCATTGGGACTTATGGAAACGCCTGGTTGCGGAGATATAATCGAACTGACACTAGGATTTGCCCGAAGAATTTTTTCGGCTTTCGCGATAACTGCCTCAACTTGAGGACTTGCTACCGGCGAATTAGCACTCACTACTACTTCAATAGCAGAGCTAGCTTGCCCTCCAAAGTATTTTTGGGCTAAGGTTCTAACCTCCACAGACTGGGTGCCATTGGCTTGCCATCCGGCACCGCTTAAAGTCTTTTCTGCACCTGGCGCGAAAAACGCAAAGGTGCCCGCTAGCACCAACCATACAAGAAAGACAGTCTTGCGGTGGATAACTGACCAACTGCCAAGTCGACCCAAAGGGCCAACCACCCCTTTCTTGGACCGATTCGGTTTTCGATCTTGTTCGGTACTGGGATTAATAGATGGTGTATTATTAGTGTTTTTTATAGGTGAAGTGCTTTGCATAGATAAAAGATCATATACCTCCCAGGGTATTTCAAGCTTGTTTGTCCCAAAATATACGACCAGAGTTAACAAAGCGAACCACCACCAACAGTGAAAATTGGGTCGTACGACGCCCAATCTACCGTTTATGACAGGTGCACAATAAATTTATCCGTGACCTTTACCCGGTCCTTTGGGATTCCCACCGCCTTGGCCTGGCGGCCCCGGCTGTTGTGCCACAGGCTGCGTGGTGGGTACTGGCGTGGTTGCGGCCGAGCCTAGGCCCAACGCGTCAGCCAAAGCAACAAGGTCGCTCTGCAAAGTACTAGATTCGTCTGTAGTAATCGAACCGTTCGAACTTCCACTTGCAATTGTCGTCGCTACTTGCTGCAAATTACTTGTCGCTGCCGAGGAACTCCCGGCAGCTGCATCGGAAACTGCTTGCTCGGCTTCACTTGAAATCTGCAGACCCGTCGCCGCTGGAACTGCTCCTGAAGTCACACCAGTCGACACATCTCGCACCAGATTAGCAAGTGCTTGAGCCGATGTAAGCGCAGTGGTAGTTGTCGATGACGATGTCGTTACCGGAATCGACGTTGACGGTGGTTTGCTAGACAAGCTAGTGCGACCCGTAAAAACTCTCGCCAAAAACACCAGTGCCAGAACCAATAAAATTGCCGCTGCAGCAACAAACCATTTCGACTCTCGAAGACGAGTAAATCTGGACGAACGCAATTCTTCTTTGTCTGGCGCGACAACGATAGGCGCCATTACTGTGGTTCGGTCAATTTCAGCCGCTGGCAAAAGTGCTGTTAGATCGTGTTGCTGAGTTGCCAACAGCAGGTTTGTATCCACTGAACTGTCGGAATTCCAAATACTTGCGAACGGCTCGGTAGGAAGCAACTCGGCAATCTCGGCAGGGCTTAGTCGTCGGCTTGGATCATGGTCCAACATTCCAGCAAAAAGCAATCTCCAGGGCACAGGAAGAGTTTCAGGTATTGGGATTGGTCCAGCTAATCGATGAGCTACTACTTCACTCGCGGTGCCCTGGTAAACCCGCTTGCCGATCAAACATTCAAGCAGCACAATACCTAGCGACCAAACATCTGCGCTGGGACCAACTTGATGATTTTCGAGCTGTTCCGGAGCCATGTATGAAGTAGTTCCTATTGTTGTACCCGCGACTGTGAAACCAGTGTCATCCATCATGCGAGCGATGCCAAAATCTGCGAGCTTTGCCTCACCTGACGTCGAAATCAAAATGTTGGATGGCTTGATATCTCGGTGTACAATTCCAACGGTATGTACGTAAGCGAGCGCTCCTGCAAGTGACGCTCCAAGAGTAGCAGTTTGGGCTGGTGTGCGCGCTCCAGTACGCAAAAGTTCAGCCAATGTTGTACCATCAACTAGTTCCATGACCAAGAATGGTTGCTCGTCACTTAGTCCTGAATCTAGTACTCGAACCAAACCAGGATGGTCGAACTTCTTAAGTGCCTCTGCTTCCCGAGCAAGCCGCTTTGCAAGATCGGGGTCTCCAGAACGAACAATTTTGATGGCTACCTGGCCACCATCGATGAGATCCTCAGCGCGATACACATCCGACATTCCGCCACGACCAATAAGGTCACCAAGGCGATAGTGACCAATCACCGTTTGGAAACTTGAAGTCATTGCGATTATCCCTATACAGTCAAGCAGCATATGTGGTAGATATTTCGGCTCGGAGTTCTATCCGATTCCAGACATGATATGTCGCCTATGATCTCTATTCATCGTAGGCGTCTTTTTAGAATTTCGCGTTTGCTTGAAGTTTCCAAGTAGGCAATGCCGGCTAAGTCACGCCTCTAACAAATATAGTTTCAAAGAATAATTACGACACTAGACGTCGATAAAGTACCACCTAAATCTCTTGAAAAAAGTCGACGCTTGGTCAACTGGGCAAACGATCTCGAGCAGCACTCGATGACGCCAATCGGCCTAAATCACCGTTAAAATCGAGTGCGCCAGCTCTAACTCCAGAAACGCCTTTATTAGGGCAATCATTGAAGGATCGTCTCATAGAAGCGCCAATCAAACTATTTGGAAGAGTATCGCCGTTAACTCTCTTCTCCAATAGCGACAAGAGACCAGCCAGTTAAACTTTGTCAGATGACTCAACTTTTTCAGGATTCTCCATGCATCGGTCAGAGTACCTGGGTTCGGGTTCAAAATCAAATTGGAAATCGCTGCGGATCAACCCTAAATACCAGTTGGTCTTGTCCTTCATTGGGCAATCCTTCGAGCGTCTGAACAATAACTGAGATGGTAATAAGACGAATACGAAGACTGATGGCGGTTTTTTCCGATTTGGATCATTCGGCTCGCAAGTGCCCCCTGATAATGTTTATTACTCGCTTCTGGTTTCTCGTCGGTCCTTCACAACTGATTTTTTGGACATACTTCGGTTGGCGAATTGGACTACTTACTCGTTAAACAAGCAAATCGAATGTAAACGGCATCCAAGCGAAGTATGATCAGCAACATGCTAGTTCTAATAACAGTTGATACATTCCTGGATCCAAAGGAGACATTACGGTGATTAGAAAGCTATTTAGTGTCATCTACTTCGTGATTGGCTTCATAGTCGCAAGTTCTCATTCTTACTTTGTTAACCTAAATACCATTAAGCCCATCATTTCAGTGGTTTTAGCTGTGTGTTTGTGGCCGCTAATTCTATTCGGCATCAACCTGCATATTGCCTAGCAGGGAGCATGTGGCAAGATTCGCTACCAAAGGATAAAGCTTTGCCTCAATACCGTATGTTCCGGTTTTGCTCTTAAACCGGAATCTGGAGCTAGTTGACATCAGTTTGACGTTTGGCAAAGTTAGCAGATCCATATCAACATCGACCACCTAGAAAATGTAGCTTTGGGTTACCGATAAAACCTGACGCGAGATCTATTCGGCAACGCTGGCACAATCCGTTGAGTGCTCAAAGGCGTTACTAGAGTTTTGCACGAAATCAATGATGGCTTTCCAATATCGGTAGCGAAATCCGATGCTCGATCGAATATTTTCCAACTTGGATCGAAATCGAAAATAACCTGTGACTGTACTCTTCGCGAGAGCACCTCCATTTTCGTGCCGCAACAGTAAGAATATGTCTTTCTTCTTGAAAGTCAGACACAGGCTGAGCTCACAATTAGGTATTTAGTACGACCGACCAAAAACCACAGTTGTTCACTAATTAACCAACAAACTCTTTGTTAGCAGAACCTGATCGATATTTTGAAACCAACCAGGCATTGAATTGCTCAAGGGTTACTTCGAGCGTGCCGTAGCGGTTATCTGGCGTAAAGCGCGAGTGTTTGCCCGCTTGGAGTGATTGGTTCACAGGAATATCTTCGTCTCCTATTGAACGAGAACCCTCGCGATATTGTTTGGAACGCTCCTCGAAATCAGGTAATTCAAACGTTGTTCTTGGAAGTATCCACCCACCAGCACTTAAGCGGTCACCAGCCACGAGCGTTCGTTCTGCTGTTTGGGGGTATACAAGGCTATAACCGACCAAGCTCGGAGCGAATATGAGCATCAAGGTAGGTGGAACCATCACAAAGTTGACGTGATCAGCCTGGGGAAAGACCGCTGGAAAAATCGGATCCGCCCCCCAGCCAAGACTCGTCATTCCTCCATTAGCGCTTTCAAACGGCACACTACGAGCAATTGCATTGTCATCTAGTGACATGCTGGTAAATTGTACGCCGTCGCCAACGCCCTGACTAGGAAGATATTTGTGGGTCCGTGGGTGAACAAACTCGGGATGATAAGCATCGGTGAAATTTTCGAACTGCGCCTTCCAGTTCCAGGGAAGCGGATCTCTTGAGAAATCAGGTGGAACGGTTACCAGTTCCGTTTCCACAATTCCGTCCCAACAAAACTCGACTTTCGCCAACGACGGAGCAAGCGCTTCGCAAGATTCATCAAAATTCGCAAAAATAAAACCGTGCCAAACTTCGCTACGAACCTCTGGAAGTCGCGTACTCGCACGTAGAGCGTCAAGTGAACCCATTCGTGGAGCTCCGACCAGAAAGCCTTTGGTATCGAAGGTCCAATGGTGTAGTGGACACGTAAACAGACGGGTATTGCCGGCGTCCTCTGTGAGAATATGGCCACGATGTCGGCATAGAGCGGATAGGACACGCAAATCGCCATCCATTCCGCGCACCACGATAATTGGCTCGTCTGCGATTGTCAAGCTAAAGTAATCGCCTGGGGTAGGAACCTGGTCTGAACGACCTACGCAAAGCCATGATCGCCCAAAGACGGTTTCACGTTCAAACGCGAAAAATTCCGCAGACGTGTAACACGAAGCAGGCAAAGCACCCGCGGTCCATGCTCCCTCGCGCTCGACGAGGTCCGGTAGGTCAAAAACGCGGTTGTCTCTCATAATTTACCTCCAAGGAGATTCAAACTTATGCCGTCTGGCAGCTGGGTCATCTAACAACTCGTCATTGCGAATAAGAACATCGATAATTCC
>JAJYGT010000114.1 GCA_021785005.1 Actinomycetes bacterium | reverse complement strand
GTTGGCACCAGATCGTTGGCCAAGAAACAAGGTTATTTAGTGTGTTTTTGTGCCTTTGTAATGGCTCTAATGGCTGTCGCAAGCGATCGCTCAACCTGCACTAAATGAACGCTAGCACTGTTATTTGGATCCGCCGTTGCTGAATCGGTAATGATTTTTATCCGATGCATGATCTCTTCCAGGACGCTTTGGATGGACGAAAGTTCAGGATTCAGGTTCGCGTTCGTCAACTTGTTCCTCGTTTCGGCAAATATTTTCCATTGTTTTCGCGGTCAGGTTATTATAGGTCGGAAATTTGACGAAACCTCGTACGGGTCGCATTTAGGTAGTGCAACGCGGAACTAATAGACCTCCATATTAATTATTCACCATTAACTGCGTGGACTTAACCATTAGAATAATTTTCAACATGTTAAACACTCTGGACCTACGAGACAAAGAAGGCGCGTATTTAGACCACCTTCCAAGACCAAAGGCTGCATCTGAACCTCCAATCGAAGCGGTGAAAGAGATCGTCACGCAAGTTCGTTTGCGAGGCGATGCAGCTCTGACTGAATATACACAAAGATTCGACGGTGTGGAAATCGAGCGGTTTGAAGTTTCTCGCGATGAAATGCAACTAGCCTACGACAATCTTGAACCTGCTTTGCGAGAGGCACTTGAAGTCGCTGCGGAAGCTATTGCTGGCTACTACGAACTTGAGCTTCATGAGGACCGAGAATATCATCACAATGGGTTAGTTGTGCAACAACTAACTATACCGGTTAGTGTCGCCGGTTGTTATGTACCAGGGGGTAAGGCACGTTATCCATCCTCTGTTTTGATGACCGCCATCCCTGCGCGCGTTGCTGGTGTCGAAGAGGTCATTTTATGCGTGCCACCGCAGTCAGACGGAACAGTTGATGCAGCTACGTTGGCAGCAGCCCACATTGCTTCAGTTGACCATTTATATAAAGTTGGTGGTGCTCAAGCAATTGCCGCCATGGCATATGGAACTAAGTCGATCCGCCGGGCAGATGTCATTGTTGGACCTGGCAACGTCTATGTATCGCAGGCTAAAAGGGAAGTTTCCAACGTGGTTGGAATTCCTACCTCTTACGCAGGACCAAGCGAAGTTGTGGTAATAGCTGATAATACAGTTCATGCTAAGTGGGCCGTTATGGATCTAATCGTTCAGGCCGAACATGGACCTGATGGTTTGGCGTGGCTGATTACTTGGGATGAAGATTTAGCCGAGCGTGCTCCCCGCTTAGCGGAGAAGCTGTTAGCAAATTCGCCAAGACAAGATGAGACTCTCGCTACTTTGTCAGAAGGCGGATATGTGGTGTTAGTTCGAGATTTTCAGCAAGCCCTTGACGTTTCGAATGCGATTGCACCCGAACACCTCGAGATCATGAGTACAAAATATGAAAAGATGATTCCGCTAATTAGGAACGCTGGAGCTGTATTTCTTGGGCCGTATGCCGCTGCTTCGGTTGGAGATTACATGGCTGGTCCAAGTCATGTTCTGCCTACGAATGGTACTGCAAGGTTTGCCTCGGCTCTGTCCGTAGTCGATTTTCAAAAGCGTGTGCACGCCATTGAGGTTTCTAAGTCGGCTATGAAAGCACTGGCACCGCACCTAAGCGCAATAGCGCAGTCTGAAGGTCTTTGGGCTCACGCAATGTCTGCATCAATAAGGGTTGAGAAATGATACCGACTCCACGGTCAGACCTCGGAGTGAGCAAGGGCTACCATTCGAGCCAAATTGACGTGCGGATCCGACTAAACACTAACGAATCGCCTTTTCCGCCGCCGGCTGAGCTGTTAGAACGTTGGTCGGAGTTAGTAACTAAATTACCGCTCAACCGGTATCCCGATCGACATGCAATCGAGCTTTGTAAAGACATTGCTAGGTTCCATAACGTGTCATCGGACATGGTATTTGTTGCCAATGGTTCCAATGAGGTGCTGCTTAACCTGTTATTGTCATATGGCGGTAAAGGCGCTAAGGCATTGTCGTTTGAACCCACCTACGCAATGTACGAGACGATCTCCCGGATGACGTCAACGTCGTACGTGGCACTTGAAAGAGACGCAGATTTTTTAATTGAAGCACGCGATCTGTTGCAACGAGTCGATGAAGTTGATCCAGAGGTCATCTTTTTGTGTCAGCCGAACAATCCGACCGGAATTATCGAGAGCGACGAGATTCTCGACATCCTTACAGATCGTGGTAAATCTCTAATTGTCGTCGATGAAGCCTACGGTCAGTTTTGCCAAGAAAGTTCGATTGGTCGGGTAAATGAGAATGAAAACTTGGTTGTAGTACGGACGTTTTCTAAGATTTGGGCTTTAGCGGGCATGCGTATCGGCTATTGCATTGCCAACAAAGAAATTATAGACGTGTTGTGGAATGTAACACTTCCGTATCACTTAGACATGTCGAAAGCTCTTCTGGCGTCGCTCAGCTTTGACTACGTCCCAGAAATGGAAACAAGGGTTTCTATGTTGATACACGAGCGAGAAAGAGTATCGAAAGAACTGGCTGTGCTCGGTTTCACGGTTTGGCCATCGGGCACCAACTTCGTTCTTTTCCGACCCAACGGTGTTGACGGCTCAAAACTGTGGCATAGGTTAGTGCAAGAAGGAATTCTTATTCGCGACTGGACGAGTTGGCCAAGGCTGGATAACTGCTTACGCGTGACTATCGGAACTGAATATGAAAACGATCAATTCTTGGCAGCTCTAAGCAATGTTTTCTGAGAATTATTGCAAATGATGCCTCGAATATTGGGTTTGTTTTCACTTGCAAAGTAGGAATATGTGGTTATGAATCGCTACGCGGAATCAAAACGGATGACAAAAGAAACGACGATTGAAGCCTCGCTTGAGGTAGACGGAATAGGAAATTCTGATATTTCCACTTCAATTCCGTTTTTTGATCACATGCTTACAACTTTTGCTAAACACTCTGGAATTGACATTGTGGTAAAGGCGTTTGGCGATATAGATGTCGATGCGCATCATTTAGTGGAAGACGTGGGAATCGTAATTGGTTCTCTATTGCAAAAGGCTCTCGGGAACAAGGTAGGCATTGCGCGCTTTGCGTCTATAAGCCTGGTGCTTGACGAAGCTTTGGTAGATGTCGCAATTGATCTATCCGGTCGTCCATTTTTATTTTATGACGTTGTGATCGAAAATTCGTTTCCACTTGGCAATCCGGGATTTGATCCTCAACTGGCAGAGGAGTTTTTCCGAGCATTTTGCTTTGGTGCAGGTATTTGTCTTCATATTGAGTTGCGGCGCGGAAAAAATTCACATCACGTTCTAGAGGCCGCATTCAAGGGAGTTGCCCGTACGATCGGTGCCGCAAAATTTCAAAGTGGGACGGAAATTCCATCTACCAAAGGCGTTCTTTAGAATGACTGCTTTCTCTAGTTTGTACGAAAGGTAATGCTCTAGAATGCGCATTGCAGTTTTGGATTATGGAATTGGAAATTTGGCGTCGGTGGCCAAAGGAC
The DNA here is from genome assembly GCA_021785005.1 of Actinomycetes bacterium. GTDB lineage: Bacteria > Actinomycetota > Acidimicrobiia > Acidimicrobiales > Acidimicrobiaceae > Acidithrix. The sequence continues at coordinate 8,570 of JAJYGT010000114.1, read as the reverse complement.
TTGTAGCGGTCGGTGCTTCGGTGGATTTGGTGACCTCTGGAGCTTCGGTAACAAATTATGACGGAATTGTATTACCTGGTGTCGGATCCTTCGGAGCATGCGCGCGCGCGATGCGGAGTTGTGGATTCGACGATACGGTCTATAAGAGCGTAGAAGTCGGGATACCCACGCTAGGCGTATGCGTTGGTCTTCAGTTGCTTTATGAGGGGTCTGATGAGTCACCAGCAGAGCCAGGTCTTGGTATCTTTGGCGGACGCGTTCGTCGGATCGAACAGGGAACTCTAAGAGTTCCGCACATGCAATGGAATCAACTTGAATTCACCGACATTGGTGCCATTTCTCCATTGTTTAAAGGTCTTGGTTCTAGTCCGTGGATGTACTTCGTGCATTCGTACGCGGTTGAATCGGGACCTGAGACTCTTGCGACATGTAACTATGGTGAGGATTTTGTGGCTGCCGCCGGTTCTCAAAATCTTTATGCCACGCAATTTCATCCCGAGAAATCATCGCGAGAAGGTTTGATGATTCTTGAAAACTTTTTGGGGATTGTAGCAACTGCTTAATCGAAACCGCATTTATCTAGGTTACATATAGCTAAAACCAAAATGGAGCACATTTGGAATTCATACCTGCAATTGACTTGTTAGACGGTAAATCGGTGCGGCTCCTGCGAGGGGATTACGCGCAGGTGAGCTACTATGAAGAACCTTCTTTGACACTACGGGCATTCGCTAAGGCCGGGGTGAATTGGGCTCACATTGTTGATCTAGACGCTGCACGTGGTGGCGTTTCGAACAACAGGATGTTGATCGAACGCTTGCTGGCTGAAACGAATATGCAAATCGAAGTCGGTGGAGGAGTTCGATCGCTGGCTGATGTTGCCGCGTTGGCTAATTTGGGCGTTAGACGGGTGATAGTTGGGACTAAAGCGGTGTCTGATTTGAAGCTGTTTGGTGATATGTGCGCAGCGTATCCGGGGGTTATGGCCGCTGGTATTGATTATCGCCGTGTCAAAGAGGCACGATTGTGCGCTCTGAATGGCTGGACAGATTACTCTGACGTGGAATTGATGGACGCGATTTCTAAAGTAATTGATGCTGGAACCTCAGCAATTGTACTCACTGATATTTCGCGTGACGGTACTTTGGAAGGTCCTGATTTGGCTACCTTGGTCGAAGTTGGTGAAATTACTAATAGACATGGAATAGATTTGATCTCTTCCGGGGGAGTTTCTTCCGTTGATGATTTGGTCACGATTGGTACTAGTACGTCAACTGTCGGATCAATCTTCGGTTGCATATCTGGTAAGGCAGTGCATGAAGGAATAATAGATCTTGAAGAGGCGGTGCGCTCATGCAGAATGTTCGAGTAATCCCATGTTTGGATATAGACGAGGGACGAGTAGTCAAAGGGACAAATTTTCTGTCGCTAAGAGACGCTGGTGATCCAGTTGAGCTTGCAAAATTTTATGACGAGCAGGGTGCGGACGAAGTCGTATTTTTAGATATCACAGCTTCATCGGGCAATCGATCCACAGTATTAGCTTTGATCGAACGCGCGGCGAATGAAGTGTTCATTCCTCTCACTGTTGGTGGAGGCATAAGAAGTGTGGCTGATGCCAGAACCTTGCTTCGTGCCGGAGCTGACAAGGTTTCGCTAAATACTGCTGCCCTTGGTAACCCAAGGTTGATAAGCGATATCGCACAAGAGTTTGGGGTCCAATGCGTTGTGTTAGCAATTGATTGCAAGTGGACTGGGAGCAGCTATGAGGTTTATAGCCACGGCGGGAGGCGTGCTACTGGGATTGAACTTGGTAGCTGGGCGACGATTGGGGAACGCTTGGGAGCCGGAGAGATCTTGCTTACCTCCATGGATCGTGATGGAACCAAAGCAGGTTATGACGGGCTTGCCCTTGAGGTGGTGTCGGATGCGACGACAGTCCCGATAATTGCCTCGGGAGGTGTTGGCGAACTGGATCACTTTGTACTAGGTGCGATGGTGGAGGGAGTCACTGGGCTTTTGGCGGCTTCAGTATTTCACTTTGGAACCTTTACAATCGCAGACGTAAAAAGATACCTTGAGTTTTCAGATGTCCAAGTTCGTCCAATTTCACTAGCTGGCAATTGATTTTTGAATAATCCAATTATCTCCATGGGCGTGAATGCATTCTGTTTTAAAGTTAATAGCGACTGGACAGTGGTTAGAATGGAAGGTTCAACAATATGAGGATTTTATAGTCGTATGAGTGCGGATAAGCCTAAACAACCAATTACCATGCTCGCTGATCGCTTGCTAGTTACGTCCCCGGCGTCAGAGGGTGAAAGACACTCTAGAGCTGGAATACTTATTCCTGCGACCGCACAGATTGCAAAACGACTTGCCTGGGCAGAAGTGGTGGCTGTGGGTCCATCAGTGAGGTCAATAGCTCCGGGCGATAAGGTGTTGTTCAACCCCGAAGACCGGTTTGAGGTTGATGTCCAGGGTGAAGATTACGTTATACTTCGCGAGCGCGACATACATGCAATCGCAGCGGAGCGAATCGTTTCTGAAACGGGATTGTACCTATGAACGACCAAGATTTTGTGAACCAGATCTCTTTTAATGAGGCCGGACTTGTTCCTGCGATTGTGCAAGATGTAACTTCAAACGAAGTGTTGATGATGGCCTGGATGAACCGTGAGTCACTAACTAAAACAATACAAGATAAGAGAACCTGGTTTTACTCAAGAAGTCGCAACGAATTGTGGGCCAAAGGTGACACTTCAGGTGCAACGCAAGAGGTAAAAGAGTTATTTTACGATTGCGATGGCGACACGCTCTTAGTGCAAGTTGTTCAAAACGGCTCCGGTGCTTGTCATACTGGTAACTACTCGTGTTTTTACCGCAAGCTTTCCAACTGAGTTTCAAGGAAAAAGCAATGCGACATATGTCAGAACATGAATTCTCTGAGCGGGCGCTTCACGCGCCTATCGTACCGGTCTACCGGGAGCTGATCGCCGACGAGCTGACACCGGTTTCGGTATATCGTGCGCTTTCGGAAGGGCAGACACATTCTTTTTTGCTTGAATCCGTGGAGCACGGCGAGCGCTGGTCACGATATTCATTCATCGGAGTGTGTCCTTTGGGTGTCTTGTCCCTTGGTGATGATAAGGTGCGGTTCACCAGTTCCGATGCTCATCTAATGGATGTGCTTGATCTAGAACTTTCCGGCAAATTTCTAAATCAGCTTGAAGCCATACTTTCTAATCTGGCCGGAGCCGCCCATGTGGATCTTCCTCCGTTGCAAAGCGGATTTGTTGGTTACTTGGGCTACGACGTAATTCGTGAAGTTGAATCAATAGGTGATCCACTGCCGGACAGCGTTGGTTTTCCAGATGCCGAGTTGGTATTGATTGGAGATATAGCCTGTTTTGACCATCTGCGGCAACGCTTGTTCTTAGTATCTAACGTTGTGATTCCTAGGCGTGCTTCGCCTCAGGCTTTAAAAATGCTTTACTGCAATGCGGTCGAGAGGCTCGAGGAAATGGAGCAGCGCGTTTTTGATATTAATCCGTCACCATTAGTTGTTCCGACTTCCACCAAAGAGATAAAGCTAAGAAACTTAGCAATGTCTAGTTCGACGCTTGAGTACTGTCTAGCAGTAGAAGTTGCTAAGGATCATATTTTAGACGGAGATATATTCCAGGTTGTACTGTCAAAGCGCTTCAGCTTTGATCTTGAATGCGATCCTCTTACGTTTTATCGCGTACTTCGCCTAATGAACCCCTCGCCATATATGTATTTCGTCGAGTTTCCCGAAATAAAGATTGCGGGGTCGTCGCCTGAACCATTAGTTCGAGTGGAAGGTCAAAGGGTTATATCAAGGCCAATTGCAGGAACTAGGCAACGGGGAGAAACCGAAGAAGACGATAAGCGCCTCGCAGCTGAGCTAATTGAACACCCAAAAGAGCTTGCCGAACATATTATGTTGGTCGATCTGGCAAGAAATGATTTAGGTCGTGTATCGCGTTTTGGTAGCGAGGTGATAGATGAATTGATGACCCTAGAACGGTACTCCCGGGTAATGCATCTAACATCTCAAGTTTCATCTACGCTAAGGTCGGATGTCTCGACGATCGATGTGTTGCGTGCCACTATGCCAGCCGGAACGGTTTCAGGAGCTCCCAAGGTACGTGCAATGGAGATTATAAATGAACTTGAGCCGGTAAAACGGGGTCCGTATGCTGGTGTCGTTGGTTATTTTGACTTAGCAGGAAACATGGACGTCGCTATTGCGTTGCGGACATTATTCATTGAGCCCAACAATCGTGCGCACCTCCAAGCCGGTGCGGGTATCGTGTTCGACTCAGATCCCTTGGCCGAAGATGAGGAATGCAACAATAAAGCTAGAGCCCTGTTAGAGGCTGCGACCGTTGCGAGTAGAGGCAGCCAGCAGAGTGGGAAAACATAGCATTTCTTAGGCGTACGGGCATTCTTCAAAATTACCGTGCACGGTTACGTTAGTCGACAGAGACAGCAACGGAACTTTTGAAAAAGTGTTTGAGGGTCACAAAGGAAAAATCGAAGGTCTTGTTGAAGGAAAGTCGCTTGGTATTGATCTCGGCAAAATCCTGAGTTCTTATATCGTTGAGAGTTTGTACCGGTATCGGGGCTTTTTCGAGGTGTGTATTTTAATTCTGCAATAATTTCACTTGAGAAATGAATAGTTAGTGGTTGCGATGGTATCTCCTAATGCCTGCCTAACTTGAGTGATAGCGCTCACCGAAATTCTTTAGTGGTGCTTATGAAAATTCCCCACCCGGGTTACCAGTTTTCTTGGATGATAGCCGTTGCGATAGCCAAGCCTCATCTCATTAGGCTCGGACTTAGTTAGTCCCAACACTTGGTCCATCTCTACTTAGAGGATCTCTTATACGACTTTCCTAATAATATTTCGTAACAAATTGCCGTCTTGGACAAGTACCTCTTTTGCTTAGAGTCTGGCAAACGTGATCAAGTCCGGCATCCAGTCCGACAGGACTTTCACCTTGGACACTGCTGCGACGGGAGCTTTGATCACGTTGATTAGCGGTACGTATAGCGGATCTGAGGCATCTGACTCCAGAAGTTCCATGACTTCAAAATACCAGCGACGTGACCTGCCATTCGTCCGTGAGATCGCTTCCATAACGACCAGGCCATATCTCATTTTTCAAAACGAGCATTCTCGAAGCTCAGACTGGTCTCTGCTCGCAAATGAGGCAACACGCCAGGGTGCTCTTTTTGAAGATATCCAATAAGTTTCTCTCTGACTTCGCATTGAAGATCCCAAGACATTCCACTGTCGAGTGAACTCATCAGAGCTCTTAGTTGAATTGTCGTTGTACCACAGTTGGTCACCTGAAGCCGAGCTACCTTGCCATCCCAATTAGGAGATGCTGCAACAATTTGTTCGAAATGAGTCCGAATTTCGTCAATCGGTGCAGTGTAATCAACTTCCAAATGTACCCAACCCAAAATTTCCGAACTTGATCGCGTCCAATTTTCAAACGGAGTGGTTATTAGATACGAAATCGGAAGAATCAATCGGCGTAAGTCCCAGATTTTAACCACGACGTATGTAAGGGCGATCTCCTCTACTCTTCCCCAATGTCCGTCTACAACGACAACGTCGTCGATCCTTATTGGCTGCGAAATTGCGATTTGAAGTCCAGCAATTACATTTGTGGTCGTTGGTTTGGCGGCAACTCCTGCAATGATCCCTATAATTCCCGCCGAGGCCAAGAGCCCAGCTCCAAGTGCACGTACCTGGCTAAATGTGAGGAGACTCAACCCTATTGCGAAAACTATTACGACAGCGACGGCAACTCTGCGGAACACTTGTATCTGGGTGTGCATGCGACGGGATTTCAAGTTGTCCTTGATATCAAGTCGATAGTGGTCAAGGATAACATCTTCAAATACATAGGTCATCTTTACCACCAACCATGCAGCAGTTCCGATAAGAAGGAGTACTCCAACATGAAGTGCAACGGATTTTAGTTGGGCAGACATCGTCATCTGAGATACCGCGATCTCTAGACCAATAAGGGGGATCAAGATCCTTACCGGTCCTTTGAGTCGCCGCACAAGCGACTGTTCAACGATAGATCTTGAAGCCCGGGCGCGCTGATACATTCGCCGAAATCCTGCTGCGTAAAGTACCGCGCTAAGCGTCAAAACGGCAATTCCCACGAGAACTGGGCCAGTAAAGCTATCACGAAGCATGTTTTCTCCTAGTTCTTGTCACGCATAACGGATGCACAACTGAACCGTTATGCAGTTTTCCATAAAGGCTTTTTAAAATTTGGACTTACACGCAATCGAGCGTACAAGCTGAGGTATTAGAGAAAACTGTGCAAGATGCCGTTGTTCCTAGCCTACCGCGACTCAGATTCAACGCGTAAGACCGCCAAATGCTTCACGTATCTGGTTGGACTAAAGTCCGACTGAAATGACAATTGGGCCTAAATTAAAGTAATTGTCTGCTCTGATTCTCGAGCTAACTTTGATCAGATGGGAAGTTAATGACTTTCTATGTTTTGGATTTCTAGTACCGAGTTTTGTTTGGCGGTATTCCAGTTCGTTTTTTAATAACGAATCCAAACCAACAATTCGAAATTTCTTAGTACTTGGTCGACCGTTACTAAGGTTGGCATGCTAAACCAAGCTCGCGTTCCTAGGAGCGTAACTTCTAGGAACGACATGAGTTTTCCCGGGAAATATATCTCTTAAACTGGGATTATGAGTGGCAAGCGATAAATATGGTGCAAAAGCTTCGAATGGTCATTTTAAGACACTTCGATGTTCTTTCCCGGCTGCATAAGCCATACACGCAGAGATGTCCCCCTGGAGACCATTGAGGCCCACCGAGACTGGATGGACGCATACGGACACATTTGTTGGGTGAAATGTTGGGTGGAAACTCCTACCGGTGCTCTGTGTTGATCAGAAGGTGGATTTGGAACGATTTGGAGGTGCGGCTTCGATCGCACCGCAACCAATAAACGCTGACAAAACACCACGAAAAGCCGTTTTCAATAGGCACCAAATCAGGACAACTCAGCTGTGGTGCGCAAAACCGTCGCTGTATACTACGATTTTGCACACTGATTGACTTTTAGATGTGCATTATCGTAGTATATGAAAATACTAATACATGTGGCTACAATGACTGTTTTCGAGCGTCTGGTAGAACGCGGTGTCAGGAACGAACTTTCGACGCGGGCTGAAGCTTCCAGACCCTCCGAGATCGCTCTCCTTCCCTTCGACGAGACGTGCACGAGGCGACCTCGACGGTCGTTGGGTTCATTACGACGCTCGACGAACCCTGCCGCTTGGAGGCTGTCAATCAGGGCGACCATCGTGGTGCGGTCAACATCAAGCCTTTTTCCAATGCGTTGCTGTAATTCTGGGGCGTGCTCATCGGCGACGACCAGCACGGCAAGCAGTCGTCCATTGAGTCCAAAGGGCGTGAGTTGCTCTTGTTGGACTCTACGTCTTATGGTATCTAGTGCTAAATTAGCAAGTCGCATCAGGTGAAACCGGTCAACTACTTGAATAACTTTGGGGAGTACTACCGAATACACCGCAGCATAGGTAGGAGACATGTCCAATGCTCCATAGACCAGATTCTCCCTAAAGTGTTCCGGTTGTGTATTTATCCAGCTAGCGACCTCAACGAACTCCCTTGTTGGCAGTATGTCAATTAGTTGGTTATTTCCAACATCTGAAACCGTGGTACACCAACTCTTGGTTTTATATTTACCAGTACGTAAAAACAAGGTCTCGTCAAGTCCTAGGGCTGTTGTTGTCTTTAGTCGTTTTCGATCTGCTGATAAAAGAGCCTCTCCATAGATCAAAACAGCCTTGTTTATAACTTTCCAGTCGCATTCAAGTTCTGCTGCTACTTCTCTTATACTACGACCTCCTCCTACTTGTTTGGTAGCCCACTTGGCTGCCCGCGTGGTTAGAAAACAACCAACAGCAGAGATCCGATGATCACCTAAAGTCCAGGTCTTTGTTTCACAGTCATTATTGCGACAGATCATGCGATGCTTTTTCCACAGTACCCTTGTTGGCGTACCGCCAAAGGGAAGATCGACGTATGATACCCAGGGACGATCCTTGACATATGCACGTGAACCGCAGCTTTTACAAAACAGTTCACCGATGGTCTGTTGTATTGCAATCTCAGCAAATGATCCTTGGCGTCTGTAAAAGAGAATTTCAATGCCTTTTAGGCCCACCAGTGCACGACATATCTGGCTAGGATCGACTATGGCAGGGATGTTATGTTTTTTGATTTTCACAATTCAACGATATAAGCATCCCTGTCTTTTTATATCTTTGATTGCCCAGTATCGAGTACCTGTTAATTGGGCATTACCCCGTAAATATCCGAAGAGCCAACAAAGGGCGCTATTTTTCAGGCTTTCAAAGCGAGCGAAATGATCTAGAAAAGTAAGTAACTATAAGTTACTGTGTCTTTGGGCTGAGAGGATTTGAACCTCCGACCTCTTGACCCCCAGTCAAGCGCGCTAACCAAGCTG
>JAJYGT010000147.1 GCA_021785005.1 Actinomycetes bacterium | reverse complement strand
TGCGCGGGGAACGAGCTTGAGGCGGTTTGCCATTTTCTCGCTCATGATAAGGGCAGCTGAGGCTCCATCAGCGATTTGAGACGAGTTTCCTGCAGTCAATTTACCATCTGGCTTGAACGATGGCCTGAGTGCAGCCAGCGCTTCGTAACTGGTATCGCGAATTCCTTCATCAACTTTGTGGATATGGCCTGTAAAATCTCCATTTTGATCGACTATCGGGATAGGAACTATTTCTTTGTCGAATCTCTTTTCAAAGGTAGCAGACTTGGCTAACTGTTGGCTTCGAAGTGCGTAATAGTCGAGGTCCTCTCTGCTCAAATTCCACATATCTGCTATCAACTCTGCGGAAAGTCCCTGGTGCACTAAACCACCTCTGTCTTTGTAGCGAGCGTGAACTGTCTTACTGAAAGGGTCGGAGTTCCCATACGAGGCTGCGGCGCCAATTGGGAGCTGAGACATTGATTCAACCCCTGCCGCAATCACAATGTCGAACATGTTCGACATGATCGCTTGTGCCGCAAAGGCGGTTGCTTGTTGTGAGGATCCACATTGTCTGTCGATGGTTGTGCCGCATACGGTTTCTGGAAAGCCTGCAGCAAGCACAGCGTTACGGGCAATATTAAAGCCCTGGTTTCCTACTTGGGTTACGCATCCCATAATCACATCTTCAACAAGACCGGGATCAAGGTCGTTGCGTTTCACGAGTTCGGTTAGTACATGTGCAGCGAGATCAACGGGATGCCAGTGCGCTAGCTTGCCGTTTCGTTTTCCGCTTGGAGTTCGAACGACATCAATAAGTACCGCGTCAGCCATAATTTCTCGTTTTCTCTGGGATCAATACCAGTACGTCACTACGTATCTCGATACCCTGGAGGCTCGTCGCCGCTTTTTGACCATGAAGCTTATCTGGAGTAAAATATCGGACATAGTTGGTTATACCCCGATTATACGTGACTGAAATGGCCGAGTTAGACGTTAATGGAGGTCAGCTCAAACTTCACAACGTCTATCAAACCTAAATCTGTTATTCGAAGTTCGGGAATCACCGATAGTCCCAAGAACGAGAGCATCATAAAGGGTGCTTCAAGTGCAATCCCAAGCATTTCTTTAGCTGCGCGCTCTAACTCTGAGAGTTCTTTGGCAACAGTTGGTGCATCTTTGGTGGACATGAGTCCCCCAATTCCAAGTGGTACAAAAGCCAATACTTTGCCATCTAAAACAGCGGCTTGTCCTCCGCCAATGTCATTCAGAGTCTTTGCGACAATTGCCATGTCGACGCTGCCGGCGTCCGTGTTCGCTCCGACAAGCATCAGGTTATGTGCGTCGTGCGCTACTGTCGAGCCAATGGCACCTCTAGCTAGGCCAAATCCTTTTACTAAACCTATTCCAAATCGTCCGGTGTTTTTGTGTCGTTCAACAACGGCAATCTTGGCACAGTCTGTGAGCTCTGAACCATCTAGGTGGATCTCTTTTGTTGAAATAGATCCTGATTTTACCTCAATTACTTTGTAGGTCGACTTAGGTGTCGTCTGTAGTGAGAGCATTTCACCAGATATTGAATTCTCGAGATGCATACTTCGAAGCATCCATGACGGCGGTTTTGACACAGGCACTATTCCTTCTAGGATTTTGCCGTCTTTGGCAACTAAAGTTCCCCGCCAAAATACCATTGACGGCTTGAAGTCCTTTAGGTTATCGAGTATCAAAACATCGGCTTGATAACCCGGTCCTAGCGAACCCAGGTTGTAAAGATTATGATACTGAGCTGCATTTGTAGATCCAAGAATAATGGCGTCCTCCGGCGATACACCTGCTTGTACAGCCATAGCGACGCAGTCGTTTATGTGGCCGCGGTCCAACAAAGTGCCAGGTTCGCGGTCATCGGTGCAAAGAGCCACATTGTCAGTTCCTGTACTAAGTACGGTTCCAATGAGATCTTTTAGATTTTTGCTAGCAGATCCTTCCCTTATAAATATCCACATACCTTTTTGCCGTTTTTCATGCGCCTCGGCCAATGAAGTGCACTCATGGTCTGACTCAATTCCTGCGCTCAAATACGCGTCGAGTGCGCTACCGGAAACCATAGGAGCATGTCCATCTACCCTTTTATGACCCGCGGCCCTAATTTTGGCCATTACTTCTGGATCTGCTGCGATGACACCTGGATAGTTCATGACTTCAGCTACGCCAATGGCACCGTATTTGTCAAGAATTCGTCCTACTTCAGCCGATGTAATTTCGAACCCGGGCGACTCAAAATTCGACGCGGGAACACATGACGACGCTGTCACTGCAAAAGTAAATGGTAAATTCTTTGTTGAATCGATGAGTGCTTTAATGCCTTGAATGCCAAAGACATTACCAAGTTCATGCGGGTCAGCGACGACAGCGGTCGTCCCGGTTGGAAGTACTGTTTTTACAAATTCATCCGCCCACAGCTTGGTCGACTCCAGGTGCATATGGGCGTCGATAAATCCAGGTATTAAATATTTTCCCGTGACATCAATGACGCTGCGGGCATTTCGCTCGCCCCAACCAACGATAATCCCGTCCGATATTGCAATGGATGTTTTTACCCACTCTCGGGTAGCGGTTGAAAATACCGATCCACCTGTTAGGAGCAAGTCAGCGATTTCGTCGCCGCGTGCGGCTGCGATCGCTCGAACAGAACCCGGAGTGCGTGCCATAGAGTTCGAGTCTAAGGGATCATGTACTTTTGAGATCCGATTTGATCCTAAGTGTTTTCACCTGCGTCATATATTGTCGACGGGTTTCTTTTGGTATAGATATGACGCAACTAATTAGTGGTCAGAAACATACGATATGGATCCATTGTGTGCCATAATTAGTGACAAATAGGAAATTGTGAGATTCATCAAACCCTGTTAGAGCTGGTTTAGAGGGCGTCCCAGTTGCGGAAACCTTCATATTAAAAATCTTTTGGTATTCAACCTTGGCTCAAGACGAGTTAACCAACGGTTGTCAGGTCGTCGAGTCGTGTCGTTGCTTGGACGATTTGATTACTTTTGAAATCTCCACGATAAGACAAGAACGGAGTACTTTATGCATAATTGTTCACGTATGTTTTTTTCGTTTGTAGCAACTGCCCTTTTGGCAAGTTGCGGAAATTCAGCAACCGCTGCGACGACTTCGTCGGTTACGGGAATCTCCGCAGGTTCGGGGGCAAAATTAACGGTTACTTTAGACAAATATGGACAAATCTTGACGCTTTCGAGTGGCGCCACTTTATACGCTTTTGTTCCAGACAGCTCATCAATCAAAACTTGTGCCGGACCGTGTTTATCTATCTGGTTTCCTGTATCTGGGGTTCATATTGTGCCATCGACGGGTATAAGTGCTGGCATGTTGAGTTCTGTGCGGCGTTCAAATGGATTTGAACAACTGACCTACCATGGTCACGAGCTATACACCTATGCCGGCGACACCGCCCCAGGGGAAACTTCTGGACAAACCTTGGATTCTTTTGGAGGTCGATGGTACGTAGTTAGTGCCACTGGCAGCTTGATCACATCGTTGCCTTCTGGTTCGACCTCTAACTACTAGTCAAATTTGAAAGTAATTTCTTGTGCATTTGGCGCGTAGACTTTCAGAGCAAGCGTAAAAGTTGGTGAGATTTTCATCACTAGATATGAGGATATCCAATTGGCCAAGGTAGATACTTCCCCAGCGAGGGGAACCCGAGATCTTCTTCCGGCTGACGTGTCATTGCGTGGGTCAATGACCGAATTAATTTTAAAAGAGTATCAAAAGCGCGGTTTCAATAGAATTGAGACTCCAAGCATTGAAAATCTTGATAGGTTAATCGGCTCCGGTGGTGGAGATAATGAGAAACTGGTTTTCAAGATTCTCAAGCGCGGCGAAAAACTTGAGGAATCGGCTAAAACTAGTGCCGAGCTAGCTGATCTCGGTCTGCGTTTCGATCTGACTGTGCCTTTAGCTAGGTATTATGCCAATAATTTCGCTCGACTCCCGGCCGTTTTTCGGTCAATCCAAATTGGACCCGTATGGAGGGCTGAGCGGCCTCAAAAAGGGCGTTATCGCCAATTCGTTCAGTGTGACATCGATATTATCGGAGAACCAAGTGTCGTCGCTGAGCTAGAGCTAATTTCTACAACATTAGATGCTGTTAGCGCCCTTGGCATAGATAACTTGACACTTAGATATAACGACCGGCGACTTCTCGAAGTGTTAATGGATTCAGCTGAGATAAGTCAAAAATTGCGGCCAAGTGTTCTCGTGAGTTTAGACAAGGTGGACAAGTTGGGTCTTGATCAGGTAGAAGCAGAACTTGGGACGATTTTGGGAGATCCGATCAAAGCCAAGCACCTAGTGGATCAAATGGCTAATCTTTCTGACCATGGACAACCGAATATCGACGGACTCATCTCGTTGGGGTTGTCTGCTGGCGCGATTGAAGATCTCATGGCGATTGAATTACTTGGCGAGCGCCTCGATTCGACTCGATTTTTGTTCGACCCAACTGTTATTCGGGGAATGGGATACTATACGGGACCGATTTTTGAATTGGGAGTTCCTTCCCTTGGATTTTCAATAGGTGGCGGGGGCCGGTATGACGAAATGATGTCTCGCTTTGGTAGGCCCAGCCCCGCGTGTGGATTCTCATTGGGGTTTGAACGCCTAGCGCTATATATGGAGGATAAAGGTCGTCTTTCGTCGACGGTGGCCCCGGTGGTTCATTTGCGGTGCGCGAGCAATTCTGACTATCCTCTAGCCCTATCGGTTGTGCGGCGACTCGCTGCACGCGGTACGCTTGGATTAATCGAAGGTTCGAGCCGCAAATTGGATTCAGTTTTAAAGGGACTTAGAGTAGCTTTTAATAGCAACCTTGATACTCGACCAGAGTGGGAGGTGTTAGTTGAACTACGCGGTGACCAGATGTCCATCTCGACCATTGGGGGGATTGTGCCAAACGATTTTGCCTCGATGTTACATGGTTAGAGGGTCGCGACCATCTAGATAGCCAATGTTTGAGGTGAGGTCGAACAGATTCTAAAAACCTAGCTAATCGAGTGATGTCACCTTGAATTTGCCAGGTCGGTCGGCAATCGTAAGAGGCTCAATCCCACATAGCCGGATCAGATATTTTGGTATGTCGATGTCGTTATTTTCATGCGATTCTAAATTAGCGCAAGAGCTAAAAAATACTTTTATCGTAGAATTTCGGGATAAAGGTTCATACGTGTAGTTTGCTAATTTTATGAGCACGGTTTACCAAAGTGAAATAGCGCTTTGTATTTGCGACCTACGTTCTCTGACGGATCGGTGATTATTGGTATCATCGGATTCTTCGTACTTGGTAAGTGTGCCAACGTATAGATTGCTAGAAAATCAACTTTCCCACAACGTTTGGTCAGCAGGCGAGGGATTGTGATTTGTTATGCGTGGGTAATGCAACTGCATTTGTTCGGGCTTGGAATAAAGCGACAAATATGGACAAAAATGAGGGTGATGGTTTAATTGGCTAGTTAGCCAATTGGTGCCATATGTACAAAAATTCTAATTTGAAACCAAGTTGGATCACACTGATTTAGCCCCTTCAAAATGGCGGGCATGTCGGCTTATGCCGGATCCGCGAGATGGCGTTTTAAAGTGTTTTAGCCTCGCATCGCTAATATTATGTGAAACTGGCGGAGGGAGTAGGATTCGAACCCACGGAGCTTTTGGCTCAAAGCATTTCAAGTGCTTCGCATTTGTCCACTCTGCCATCCCTCCGTCAGAACACTCTAGCGCTTAGAACTACTCAATCCGCCTACGAATGTCTTCGACCCAGCGTGATGCCTCGTCTGGCGTTAACTTTGTAGTGTTATTTACATCTTGTTCAGTTATCTTGGCATTTGGAAATGATCCCAAGAATTTGATGTCGGCAAGTTTTCGTCTAAGACTTAAAAAAAGATCTCCAACGATCGGCTCGGCGATGTGTCCATCAAACTCTATAACGAAGCAATATTGACCAAGTCCAAGCTTGCTAGGACGCGACTCGAGTTTCGTGAGATTGATGTTTCTGGCCGAGAATTCGGCCAGAATGGAGAAAAGTGATCCAGGCGCATCGGCGAGCTGGAAACACGCAATCGAAGTTTTATCGTGTCCAGTTGGTTTTGGAATCGGGCCTTTGCGAACTAAGTAAAATCGGGTTTGATTTTCATCGTGATCCTCGATATTTGTTGCAAGTTCAACTAGCTGATAAATCTCACCAGCTATGCGTGGCGCAATAGCTGCAATTCGAATATCTCTTGATGATGCAACTCTGTAGGCACCATCAGCAGTGGAGAGGCTTTCTTTGATATTTGCAGCACCAACGTTGTGTGCTAGAAATCTTCTGCATTGTGCCAGAGCATGCGAGTAAGACCAAATCTCGGCAATATCATCCATTACGGCACCACTTATACCAAGTAGTTGGAGATGAATATTATGCACCACTTCGCGCACGATAACTAAATCACAATCGAAAATCAATGAGTCGATCGTGACTGCCACAGTGCCCTCAATTGAATTTTCTATTGGGACAAATCCCATCTCTATTTGGTCATCCTGGACCGCTTCTAGCAAAATAGCGATTGATGAATATGGAATTAAATCGAGACCGTTGAGATCTGATTGAGTCCTAAGCGCCTCCTGTGTGAATGTGCCTTCGGGTCCTAGATAACCAATCTTCATTGCATCAATCTTTACAACTTCTACGTCATCTTTCGACGCATGTCTTTGGTAGAGCCAATAATCCAGAGTACAAAATGTTCGGTTTGCCAGTAATTGGGGGCTTGCGACCACATTATGGTGTGCGGTATCTTATGTTACCAACTTAGCGCTCATTAACGCCGGCTTGGTTAAAGACTTTACTTCGCCTGGACAAGATCGTGGATGATCGAGCTTTAGTTGCATAGGTTTCACTGGGTCTTGGGCAATGTTTGTATATAACCCCTGGAAGTCGAAAACTACTAGTAGAGTTTTTGCTCTAAAATAAGAGCCTGTTAGTCATTGTGAGCAATTTCGGATGATTTGTTGCATGAGGCAAAAAGTCGGTCGTGTTGAATTGAATTGCTGTGGCAACTGAGCTTTGAAGAGAATATTTAGGCTTCAAACAGATTCATATCCTCCTGGATGGCCGATTTGGCACTTTGAACGCAGTACTCCAATAGGTTGATAACCTAAATTAGTTTTTTGGTTATGAACTTGCTTCGGGCAAAGAAAATGAGGGGATTTTGGAATCTTTTTCAGAATTGGATTTTAAGAGATTTGACCGACTTGGACTTCCAGAGGCGATTTATTCACCAGGCAAGACTCCAACCCAGATTGTGACGCTGCTTGAGGAGAAAGAAAAATATTCGCTTATGGTGCAGCAAAGGAGCAGCCCCATACTGGCGACACGCGCGGACCCAAAGACAGTCGAGGCGATACTCGAACATTTCGTGCATGCTGAGGTTTTTCCAGCGCTACAAAAATTTCCTCAAGCGTTAAAGACCGTGGTAGTTTCTAAGGCCGAACCGAGACCCGAGCGTGTGTGCGTTATAACAGGCGGATCAACCGATTTGGTAGCGGCTGGTGAAGCTGAAGGCACGTTGAGTAGTTGTGGATTTGGTGTTGATATCATTGCGGATGTGGGTGTGGCGGGGCTACATCGCTTACTTTCAAAACTCGAATTGATCAAGGACTATGACTTGGTCATCGTCATGGCCGGTATGGAAGGCGCGCTAGCGTCGGTTCTTGGCGGCCTTATTCCGCAGCCGATCGTGGCAGTCCCCACCTCCACCGGTTATGGGGCATCAGCAAACGGAACGACGGCGATGATGTCAATGCTGGCTTCATGTGCACCAGGAGTATCTGTGGTTGGAATTGATAATGGGTTTGGTGCAGCTTGTTCGGTAATTCGAATGGCTAACGCGATATCAAAGCATGCTGACGCACTTGGTTCTCATGACAAGTAACTCCTTATTGTTGTGGTGCCAAAGTGGAATATCAGGAGACATGATTGTTGGAGCTTTGATAGATCTCGGTCTTGCACCACAAACAATTTTGGATGCCATAGAGTCGATTGCACTAAATGGCGAAATCAAAATATCCGTTAGAAAAGTAAAAAAGAAAGACTTTGTAGCTAGCTTTTTTGAAGTTTTGTCTAGCGCTCCCTCTGTTGTGCGCTCGTATGACTCGATCGCTTCTCTTGTGGAGTCTGGTTCACTTACACCGAACGTGAAACAAAAGTTCTTACAGATGTTGAACCAATTGGCTCGAGCCGAAGCAAAAGTTCATGGATTGGCTGTTGATGAAGTTGAGTTTCACGAACTAGGAGCATGGGATACAATTGCTGATTTATTAGCAATTGCAGTGGGTTTGGATTTTTTCCAAGTTGAACATGTGGAAATCAAGGCGCTCGAGGTAGGATCCGGAGCACGAGATACCCATAGTCACGGAGTCGTACCGATCCCAGCGCCAGCCACCTTAGAACTGTTGTCGGGATTTTCATTTAGTTCAACTGTGCCCGGCTACGAGTTGTGCACGCCAACAGGGGCTGCTTTTCTTGCTGCGTTTGCCATCAAAAATGTTACGGCGACACCGATCACTTTTTTGCGTACCGGTTATGGAGCAGGAAGCCTGGATTTGGGTGATCGCGCGAACGTGTTGGTAGTTGGTTTAGCTAGCCATGAGAGTTCAAGCGAAGATTACACCAAGCAGATCGAAGAAGTCGTTAAACTTGAGACGAATGTGGACGATTGCAGTCCGGAATACGTCTCCGAGGTAGTTTCAATGCTCTTGGATCATGGTGCACTCGACGCTTGGACAACTCCGATAGTTGCAAAAAAGGGTAGATCTGGGGTCGTCGTCACTGCTTTATGCAAGCAACCCAATGTTTATGGTCTGGCAGATATTTTGCATAAAAATCTTGGCACGCTAGGAGTGCGAATGACGACTTTGAGTCGACAAATTTTGGACCGGCAGATTGTGTCTGTTCAAGTCGATGAGCACACCATAAATGTCAAAGTGAATCCGTACACTTCAAAAGTTGAGTTTGGTGATCTTGTGAAGTTGGCACGTGCAAAAGGGTTGTCGATTCCCGAGGCCTACAGGCTTTGCCGAGACGCGTTTTCAGCGGACTTTCCAGACCTTCATTCCCCTAGTTGAACGTAGTTTGGTGGAATTGGATGTTTGTAAGTTGATCGGGCTGAGAATGTTGGTTTTTCGGCAAGAATGGAATTATGCAATTTAGACAATTGGGCAATAGTGGTTTGAAAGTTTCCGAGGTTGGCCTTGGCTGCAACAATTTCGGTGGTAGGTGCAACTTAGATCGCTCAAAAGAGGTGGTGTTTGCGGCCCTTGACGCTGGAATCACATTTTTTGATACCGCTGATATCTATGGCAATCTTGGGGGATCAGAGACTTACTTAGGTGAGATTTTGAAGAGCCGACGTGACGAGGTGATTTTGGCTACCAAATTCGGGATGTCGATGAATGACGGGGAAACGGCTAGGGGATCGCGTCGTTACATAATAAAAGCGCTTGATGCCAGTTTGCGCAGGCTTCAAACTGACTTTGTGGATCTTTACCAGTTCCATGAACCTGACCCGTTTACACCCCTTGAGGAGACTTTATCCACGCTAAATGATATGGTACGTGCCGGTAAAGTGCGCTATATTGGCTCGTCAAATTTTTACGGATGGCAGATTGCCAGTGCAAATCATATTGCGGCCGAACATGGTTACGAACGATTTGTATCAGCGCAGAACCTTTACTCGTTGCTCGAACGTGAAGTTGAGGAAGAAGTAATTCCTGCCTCATTACATTTTAAAATTGGTTTACTTCCGTTTTATCCACTTGCGGCCGGTCTATTAACTGGCAAGTTTAAGCGCAACGCTCCACCGCTCCCAGGAACTAGATTAGCTACCAGACCCCAAGTCGTCGAAGGTGCCAATTTCGATTTATTGGAGGCATTAGAAACGGTGGCTAAGAACGACGGAGTGACGTTGTTGGATATCGCGTTTGGTTGGCTATTGCACAACGACATAGTGTCTTCGGTAATTGCCGGCGCGACCAGCGCGGAGCAGGTTGTTGCAAACGCGAACACTAACAACTATGTTATGAGTAATTCGACCTATCTACAAATTTTAGAAATTCTGGAAAAAAACGACGCCTAACCAGATTTTTCCAACACTTTACCAGAGGCGGTTTTGTTCGTGGCTTTAAACCCCACAATTGAATTAATACTTAGACAGCTGTCTTCTCTTGACGAATCCCAATTGCACGAAGCTTCACTTGAGTTGGTACGCGGGAACTTTGATCGGCTGGTTAAATTTGGGTCGGGATCACTTGGCGCACTCGATGATATGCGTGATGTTACGTTGGAACTTTCTGGTAGATTCCTTCATGCTCGACTATTTACACCCAAAAGAGCTAAAAATGGCGGTCTTGCGGTTTATTTTCATGGTGGAGGTTGGGTTCTAGGTAGTGTGGACGGCTTTTCACCGATGACGGCGGAGCTCGCTCGAAAGATTTCGATGCCGATCCTTTCGGTGGACTATCGATTGGCTCCCGAGCATAAATTTCCGGCTGCGGCACTAGACGCAATTGAAGCGTTACAGGTGATAGCGTTCCGAAAAAGTGAGTTTGCTTCGCCTGATGCAAAGTTATTTATACTGGGAGATTCGGCCGGAGGCAATTTGTGCGCTGTTGCTGCAAATCACCTTAACTCGCTGCCAGAACCAATTATTACAGCTCAAGCCCTAATGTATCCCGTAGTTGATTTCACGGAAACTGCGTCAGTGGATCAATTTGGCGAAGGTTACTTTCTCACTCTGGAGCAGATATCATATTTTCAGGAATCGTACTTAAATAGCCTCGAGGATCTAGAAAACGTGCTTTTGAACCCCTCGATAGACACCCGCTTAAAGTATTCCCCACCCACGCTTTTGATCACCCCGGAGTTTGACCCGCTTCGCGACGGAGCCGAGTCATACGGATGGCGACTAGTGCAAGCCGGTGTTTTGGTTGCGTTTCACCGCTACGAAGGTATGATTCATGGATTTGTATCAATGGGTGTACTCACCCAGGTTGCATTCCATGCCATGGCTGAAGTAGGAGACTTTTTCTCTCAATTTTTATAGCTTGAAGCTGTAGTTTTTAAATTCTGCAATTGTTTGGAGTGACGTTGCGCTAGCGTGTTTTGCTTATGCAATATGGGCGAGGGAATGCGCGGTTCTATCCACGCGCGATAGAACCAGTTTGTGATAAAAAGATGCTTGGTCCATGTCTAATTGTGCTCTAGCGGACGCGTAGGAGTCGTTGATGACGTCGTCAGATCGAGAAAAATCTAACCATGGAATTCCTTGAGCTAAGGAGGATTGCAGAACGACGATTTTTGCCGTGTCATGGAAAGTTTCTAACTCGGCTCGAAGTCTTGACAACTTTGCAAGAGAAAATGAATCAAGAACCGCCTCAATGGGCCGCTCAAAACTCTTGTTTTTTGTCTCTAACGTACCGCATAACAGCACGTAAATAGTCGTTGCACCCAGTTGAACGGCGCGATGGATTGGAACGTCGTCAGCAACGCCACCGTCGATATAGATTTCTGTACCAATTTGCACGCCCGGAAAGGTGCCTGGCAATGCCGTTGACGCAAGTAGCGCGCTAAGTGCATCTCCACTTCCAATTCGAACCGCCCGACCATCTCTTTTGCGCGTAAGGACTACTTCAACTGGGATTTTGGTTTCACCTAGATCGTTTACAGTTATATTTTGACTGATGAGTTCTCGCAGTTTGGCATTTGGATAAACGTGTGCCCGCCGTTGTGCGTATCGCCAGGTAGTTCCAAATCGCTGCGGAGGAAAAATATCTTCTTTTTTTAGTCCTAGCCAAAGCTGGTTGAGGTTTTCTATCGTGTCCAAATCGGGTTTGCTAGCGAACGCGACTCCGTTTAGTGCGCCGACTGATGCACCTAAAATGATATCTGGCATAATGTTGTGTTCAACGAGTGCTTTTAGCATACCGATTTGAGCCGCGCCCCTGTTGCCTCCCCCTGAAAAAACGAAAGCTATTTTTTCGTTGGTCTTAGATTTCTTGACATGGCGGAATAATTCGTCGAAACGATTTGTCTTGGTGCCATATTTTGCTGAGGAAGCGTTTATACGATCTGTTTCGTTTCTTGAACTAGAACTGAAATTCTCCATGGCCGAGATCCTTCTGTGGCTAAACATGTTTTGGAGAAGAACCATAGCTACGGCATTATCCAAATGTTGTGTTCTGTCTTTCCGT
>JAJYGT010000077.1 GCA_021785005.1 Actinomycetes bacterium | reverse complement strand
CCGTAGGATCTGGCGCAAATATATGGAAAATCAGTGGTTCGTTTCCAGACCCAATTTCACTTCTAGACGCGATATCATGCCCCAGTACGTCAGTTTGATTTTCGGCAGGTTACCAGTCCAGTAGTGGTGGCAAACTCTTTAGTACTATTAACGCCGGCTCAACGTGGACAACGGATAATATCCCAAGTGGCATAAGCGAACTACATGCGATATCATGTCCCAGCACGTCAGTTTGTTTTGCATCCGGAAGAAATTCGAATAACGTCGGCACTATCATTTCAACCACCAACGCCGGCTCAACGTGGACAACTGATAATATCCCAAGTGCCCAAGGCGGCTTGGACGCGATATCATGCCCCAGTACGTCAGTGTGTTTCGCAGGTGGAAAAAACGCAAATGCATCAGGCACTATCATTTCAACCACCAACGCCGGCTCAACGTGGACAAACGACTACATTCCAAGTGATGCGGGGAAGCTGATTGCCATATCATGCCCCAGTACGTCAGTGTGTTTCGCAGGTGGGCAAGGTGAAATTAAAAACACAGGTGCAGTTATCTCCACCGCCAACTCTGGCTCAACTTGGACAACGGACACGACTCCAAATGGTGTTAAGTATTTAACATCGATATCATGTCCGACTACATCGGTATGTTATTCAGCGGGTGCTGGAAAAGATTTAATAGGAGGCATTGTAGTTTCTAGCTAAATTCGCCCAACAACGTATCCGATCCCTGGCTATTGTTGCAACATTGTTTGTAGCCACCCTGATTGGGGCTGTCCGTGGGGTCTAAACGATGTCGTATGGTGGCCCCTAACGTTTGGTGCCCCAATAAAATCATGGTTCCCTGGGGGTGTATGTTTTATAAAGCGCATTTGCGCGCGCATCCATAGGTGGATTTGACGATACAACAAAACATCCGAGCTGGTTGGACACTAAATTCCGTGCGCTTCACGCAAAACTTGTTACTGTGGCTTTGATGTCGGTCGCTCAACGTATCCCTGTAACTCCTTGACGCTAAGCAGGTTTGCTTCAAATATCATTATCGAGGTAACCTATCTTGTGTAGCCGCGAGCGCACCTCTATGGCTTGGTCGTATAGCAGCAAATGTGCATCACTCATATCAATGACTTGGAAGTCTTCCCAACGTTTGGTAACCCCTAGACCAAAAACCAATTTTTAAAGTAACTTTTCTAAGGCACCTTTCAGTCACATTGCGTTTAGCTAAGACAAACTTGGCTCGGCAGCATTTTATTTTATGCAAAATTCAGGTTTGCGTGGATGCCAACACAGGTCGAATTCGCGAAGCCCATGTTTGTTTCAAGGTATTAGCTGGGGTAGCGATTACACTTTAAATTTAAATATTTTGAGTGTTTTATAGTTTCTTGAAGACGTAATCACCGGTGACTTGGAGGCTCGGAATGGCTGAAGTTGAAATTGGTAGAGGCAAAACGGGTCGACGAGCCTACGGCTTTGATGATATTGCAATTGTACCGTCGAGGAGAACTAGAGACCCTGAGGATGTAGATATCTCGTGGGAGATCGACGCATTTCGATTTGAGCTTCCACTCATGGCTTCGGCTATGGACGGCGTTGTCTCTCCCCAGACAGCAATAGAAGTTGGACGATTAGGTGGTGTCGGAGTTTTAAATCTCGAGGGCCTTTGGACTAGGTATGAAGACCCTGAACCTTTCTTAACGGAGATTTCTACGCTTCCGGCTGAAAAATCAACAGAGCGTATGCAAGAGATTTATGCGGAGCCGATTAAGGCAACGCTGGTAACTGAGCGCATCAGAGAGATTAAGCGCGCCGGAGTCGTGGCTGCTGCCTCTTTGACGCCCCAGCGAACCCCCCAACTCGCCCAAGCAGCACTCGATGGGGAACTCGATTTGCTGGTCATACAGGGAACTGTGGTATCCGCAGAACACGTGTCGAAGCTGAACGAGCCTCTCAACCTTAAAAAATTCATTCGGGAATTTGAGCTTCCGGTAATTGTTGGAGGCTGTGCGTCGTATCAGGCGGCTCTTCACCTTATGCGCACGGGCGCTGTCGGGGTTTTAGTTGGCGTTGGTCCAGGCAATGCATGTACTACCCGAGGTGTTTTAGGTCTAGGTGTTCCACAGGCGACGGCAATTGCTGATGCTGCTGGAGCACGTATACGTCATCTGGACGAAACCGGTGTTTATGTACATGTTATTGCTGACGGTGGAATGAGTAAAGGCGGGGACGTCGCTAAGGCGATTGCTTGCGGAGCTGACGCGGTTATGGTCGGATCTCCTCTAGCGTCCGCGTACGAAGCTCCTGGTAAAGGATATCACTGGGGTATGGCAACTTTCCATCCGACGCTTCCGCGCGGAGCAAGAGTTAAGGTTTCTCAGCGCGGTTCTCTAAAAGAGATTCTTGTTGGTCCAGCCAAAGAAAACGACGGTCGTTTGAACCTATTTGGAGCCCTGAAAACTTCGATGGCAACTTGTGGGTATGAGACCATTAAAGAGTTTCAGAAGGCTGAAGTTATGGTCGCTCCGTCGCTACAGACCGAGGGCAAAGCGATGCAACAAGCTCAGCGTGTCGGCATGGGGCATTAACTCGTCGAGCTTATTGCACTAATTCACGCGAATAGTAAAATTCATTTAACTCAATAGAAGAAGATGGAGGACTTGTCGTACTTGCTCTATTGGGTATTTCGCGTGCTAGGACTTGGGTGTCAACAAGGCATTAAATAACAACGGTATCCAATTTTATCCAACCGAAGTGCTGGGTGTTATTTTTTAGCTTTTTCCTTTGGGCTCTTTGAATTTGACAATTTGCAAGTATTTATACCGAACAATTTGTACATCGGACAGTTACCTGTTAGTGCTGTAACCAAGAGGATCACCGCGGCAATACCAATGATTGCACCGACAAGGGTTGTAATGCCTAGAGATATACCGACGACGCCCAAAATGACTCCGCCGAGACCTCGCATTGTTCTATCTACTGAACCTTCATTTTTTTTCACAAAATTCTCCTTTAAAGCGATCCATTGCTCTATTGGCTGCATGTTATCACGTGTTGATCAGGTAAACAATGTATTTTATAAATCTTTGTATTAGAGCTTTAGGGGATTTCACTTTGATGAAATCACGTGAGGCACTCGACCAAAGATCGCCAAAATAAGTTTGTAAATGTGCGGATCCTTTAAAAACAAAACCCCCTCGCCTGAATTATCTTGGCGAGGGGGTTTTATCTAATTGTATTTATTGCCCATATTTGACGGCTTATACTCCAACGCTGTGGTCAGTTTTGTCTGTGGTCTTGGCGACAGTCGAGGGATGCTGTTGCTTAGCTATTTTGGTGTCTTCAACTTTTCTGTACTCGAAGTACATCCCCGCTGAGAGTATTCCAAGAATCAAAGCCGTTGCAAAGATCATGAATGGGAGGTTTAGAAGTAGTGCGTGCATTTGTGTTCCTTTCGCTTGTTTTGCTTACAATTACAAGTTACGTCTTCGAAGTTATGGAAAAGTAAAGGAATGGGATTGACTAAGTAATGCCCAAATCTCGCAATGCATGTATTTAGATCGCATGACAGCTAGGTCGCCAGAATCCTTGGTAAACACGTTATTGCTCGAAGGTTTTGGAATTCAGTGCAAAAGTTACTTTAGCTGTTAACCATGACCGTTTGGAATCAAAGCGCTTGACGATAGCCCTACACAGTTACTGACTGATGGTGTGCTGTGCGAGAAGATTGGCAACCCGAAACACAGGATCACAATTGGGGTGGTGCAAAATTTTCAAAATGCAATAAAGAATATTGAAATCTGTTAACACTGCCAAAATTGCCGTTTTGTGTCCAATAGATGCCACGAAAACGCCGGCTGTGCGCGAAGTTTGGTATAGAAGTCAGTGGAATAGTTCGTTATTCAATTTGTCAAGCTTCTTCTCGAAGTTCTCACTGGATCCTGGCGCTTTCCAGCCAAAGTGGATGACGACGCGTTCCATCGGCGCGACCATTGCGAGCACAATAGCGCGCACTGCGTGGTTTGTCAACGTGGAATTTGGACTGGGTTTATATATAGGAACGCGGTCTGGAACTGAAGATTCAGTGTGCTTAAACATCCTCCACATCCCGGGAAGCTCAGCGTGAGCCACCGACGAATAAATATTGTATTGTCCTTTGAATCCTCAGTTGTTTAGCATTTGTTTGACGCGCTCTGTAAAGCCGGGAAGGTTTTCGCCTTCAAGATTTATGACCGCCGCCTTAAAAGGCCAGTAGTCCAAGCACCTCGCTATATTGTTCGATTTGGATGTCGCTCTCGGCGTAACCATCAGATGGTGTGGTCCCTGTTTCTGATACACTCCTTCTTGCCTCGCGTGCACCTTTTATTCTTAGTAGTTGCATTCGACTCACTCGTTGCCGGGCGGTAATACCCTCTTCGAGGGCGGCTGGGAGTCGGGTTCATATTTCCAGGCATCCGTACCAGTCCAAATGTCAACCTTGGCAACAGTATCGATGAGTAGGGCCTGGAGTTCGTTGGCGTTTTTCAACATTAGAGTTCCAGTTGATAGATTTGAGTTGACGCATAGTCGGTTAGAACCTTTATGAGGATCTTGGGGATTCGCCCGACTCATTTTATCAATTCATTTAAAATCCGTTTTTGAAATTCCGTAATTTGGAGCCGTTAATGAGAACTCCAGTTGAGGGATTGCAAATAAAGATTTACGATCAGGCGAAGAGTTTGGATATTCTCGTGGTAATCAATTGCAATTCGCGGTTTTGGAGCAGTCTCATTGCTGTCAGCGTGAATAAGTTAATCGGCTATTGGCGTGTTTTGAACTCGAAATACCTGTCAGTTTGAGCCTGCGTGAATGTGATCAGATGATCGTCAAAGCGTTGTATGAGTTCTTTTTGAACAAGTAGTTTTACTTGTCGCGTCGCGTAGAGACTAACGAATGCTAACGACAACAACGGGTGGATTGGTGCCTCTGAACACTAGGTTAAGAATTTTTAAGCTTTCTTCTTATGTTACGTCGACACCAGAGTTAACATCTTGGTCTAAATCGGAGCCTGTGCTTTAGGTATCTTTTGCACAGAGTGGCCGTGTATAGTTTTATGGTGTACAACGAGTGAAAAACCAGGTAAGACGACTAAATGATTGACATTTCGACACGGTATCCAATTTCTGAACTTTCTGACCACGTCGGTGAGGAAGTGGTACTTACTGGATGGGTTGCGGTTGCGCGTAAGCAAAAAGCGGTGCAGTTTATTGTTTTGCGCGAAGGCTCAGATTTGGTACAACTTGTAAATGAGCGAGATAAAGATCCATTGCTAGCGCAATTGATCGATGACCTGCATCTTGAATCTGTGATTGCGATTAAAGGCGTCGTGGAAGCTGATCCTCGAATCAAACTAAACGGCATGGAGATTCGAATTTCCGAACTCGAAATTTTAAGTGTTGCAGAAGATATACCAATCGGTAAAGACGCTGGCCTTGACGTGCGTCTGGACTGGCGCTTTTTGGATTTGCGATCTCCAAAGAATCAGCTGCTTATGAGGGTTCAGACATTGGTTGAGCAGGGATTTCGTGACTATTGTATTGATCATGGCATGGTTGAGATAAACAGCCCCAAGCTTATGCCTTCGCCAAGCGAGTCGCGCTCTGAGTTATTTGAGGTCAAATACTTTGATCGAAAGGCATATTTAGCGCAATCTCCGCAATTTTACAAGCAAATGGGGATCGCGGCTGGATTGCCGGGTGTCTTTGAAACAGGTCCGGTATTTCGAGCAAATCCTTCGTTTACGTCACGACATGATACTGAGTTCACAAGCGTCGACATAGAAATTCCCTGGGTATCGTCCCATGAAACTGTGATGAATTTTGAAGAGCGGTTACTTCATCTCATTTTGAACCGTGTCCAGGAGCGTTTCGGCGAGCAGATTATGAATCAGTACCAAGTTCCGGTAGTGGTACCAGAGTTGCCGTTTCCTCGGGTAACCCACGCCGAGGCTATGAAAATGGTTTTAGCGGACGGGTACGAAATTCCCAGATCCGATGGCGATCTTGACCCAGAGGCTGAGCGTCGCTTGGCAAGAATTATTAAGGAACAAACAGGCCACGAATTTGTCTTTGTCACTGATTATCCAAGCGGAGTGCGACCTTTTTACCATATGAGGGATCCGCAAAATAGTGAGCTAACTCGAAGTTTCGATCTACTTTGGAAGGGCATTGAAATTACCACGGGTGCTCAAAGAGAACATCGTTATGACGTGCTTAGGAATCAAATTATTGAGAAAGGGTTAGATCCTGAGGGATTAGCGTCTTATTTGGATTTCTTTCGATTCGGATGTCCTCCGCACGGTGGATTTGGTCTTGGTCTTACGAGGGTTTTAATGCTTTTGCTAGGCGAGTCCAACGTTAGAGAAGTGACTTACTTATACCGAGGTCCGAATCGACTTACGCCGTAGTTGCGACTGTCTCTAATTGCTCTTGTGTCACTTCGCAATTAACGCCACAAGAGCTAGTGCCAATTCGTTTTTGGTAAGGCCAGTGCTATATTTTTGACGTTCCTACTGGAGCGATTTGACGACGGTGACCAGCTCTAAATAATTAATCGCTTTCCAATGCTTTACGGATGATTGGTTGGAGATGGATTTTGCAAATTGATTGTGCGTTAACATCATCGTAACTTTAAGAAACATGCTCGAAATTTTACGCTGATAACGTATTGTCTACAAAATACTTAACTCAAAGGAGCTTTCTTTGTCCGGGAAAATCACGGAAATTTCGACTCTGGCACAAAATGATTCTCAGGGAGCAATGCAAGCCAATGCTGTTGAGAACACTAATGATAGGCTGCTTGGGGAACTGTCCAAGCCGTTTTCCCGTCGGTCGCTCTTTCGTAAAGGCGCCAAGTTCGTTGGAGCCGCGGCGTTGGTCGGCGCAGTTCCCGAAATACTGGCAGCTTGCGGATCGGGCTCGTCGGTCAGTACTGCGACCACCGCCGCAGCGCTAACCGATGTCAACCTTCAATTGGTTTATCTCGAGAACGTTCAATTTGCTGGTAGTTTCTTTGCAGAGTCCAAGGGTTATTATCGCCAGCAAGGTCTTAACGTGACTTTGTTGCCAGGTGGTCCCAATCTTGCTCCTGAGCCTATCGTTGTTTCGGGCGGGGCAATTGTGGGAATTACCCATACGGCTGAAGCTATTCAAGCGATCATTAATGGTGCCGACCTGAAGATCATCGGCGCTGGTTTCCAAAAGAGCCCAACCTGCATTGCGTCGCGCGCCAGTGCTCCAATCAAAACACCTCAAGATATGATCGGTAAAAAAATTGGGATCAGCGCATCTAATGAACCGATCTGGCAATCGTTCCTAAAGGCCAACAACATGACTGCTAGCCAGATGGATGTAGTAACGGTCGGTTTTGATCCAACGCCGTTGGCTACCGGTGAGATCGATGGACTTATGGCATTTTATACCAACGAGCCTATCGTGTTGAAACTAAAAGGTGTGGATACCTATGCATTTTTGCTGAACGACTTCAACTATCCAATGATGGAAGATATCTATATCGCCAAGGGTTCAGATCTCAATGACCCGGTCAAGCGCAAGCAGATTATAGGAGTTATGACTGGTGAATCCTTAGGTTGGAGTGATGTGCTGGTAAATCCTGATGAGGCAGCTACTCTTGCGGTCACCAAATATGGAAAGAACCTAAAGCTGGATCCCGAGCAACAAAAACTCGATGCACAAGAGCAAAATCAATTTGTAAGTGATGCAGATACCCAAAAACACGGACTGTTCTGGATGACACCTGAGTTGGTGGCAGGCACCATCAAGTCTCTCGCGATTGGAAACGTGGTGGCGACTCCATCAATGTTTACGAACGAAATTCTTGCTGACATTTATAAGGGTGGGAACAAGGCATGAACGTAGAGGCCATCTCGACGATGTTCAAGGACCCCGAAGTTGATGCGCAAGCTAAACGCCGAAACGACGGTCTATTTCTCCAAAGTGTCTCCAAACTCTACAAGAGTCGGAATAAGACAGTGGAGGCCTTAAGTGACGTAAATATTGCATCTGCCCGTGGAAGCTTTACCGCATTGTTAGGCCCGTCGGGGTGTGGCAAATCTACGGTTTTGCGTATGATGGCTGATCTTGATACGCCAACTTCGGGCGAGATATTGATTCATGGCGAACATCCTCGGGAGGCAAGGTTGGCTCACCACCTGGGAGTAGCCTTTCAAGAGGCTGCTCTTCTACCTTGGAAAACGGTCGAGGCAAACATATGTTTACCGATTGAAATTGCTGGCAGGCGCGTTGAAAAATCTGTCGTGCAAGAGTTGATCAATTTGGTAGGTCTTAAGAACTTTTCAAAAGCTCTACCGGCGGAACTCTCCGGGGGTATGCGTCAGAGAGTAGCGATAGCGCGTGCCCTTGCTATTGAGCCGCACGTTTTGTTGTTAGACGAGCCTTTTGGCGCATTAGACGAAATGACGCGTCGAAAGATGAACATTGAATTGCAGCGAATTTGGACCGAACGTAGCGCCACGACATTGCTGGTCACACACTCGATTGGAGAGGCAGTATTTCTCGCCGATGACATCTATGTTCTAAGCCCACGACCCGGAAAAGTAGTGACTCACCTCAAGGTTCCGTTTGAACGACCAAGAAGTGCAGAGCTCCTTCGCTCACCCGAGTTTCACGATATTTGCGACAAGTTGAGTAGCGTGTTGTTTGCCAACGAAGACGCAGAAGAAGAAATTTGACTGTCGTGCAAGATATGAAAACAAATCTGTTAGATCGTAAGAGATTGTTTCAACGTTTTAGGCTGCGAGACTGGTCTGTTCAAATTGCGTTGATCATTGCATTGCTTGTGGTTTGGGAGCTACTGGCAGTGACTATATTTCGACATCGATTTGTGCTACCCACTCCAACTAGTATCCTGTCGACTGCGTGGAATGATCATTTTTATGGTTCTGATCTGCTGAGCACCTTGGGAGAAGCAGCGCCAGGATGGCTTATCGGCAACGTTCTCGCTATCACGCTTGCGATGCTGGTGTTATTTAGTCCAAGACTTGAAAGTTCATTGCTTTCGTTTGGTGTAATGACCTACGCGGTTCCAACCGTTGCAATTGGTCCGATTCTTTTTATTATGCAGTCCCCTTATGATGCCAAAGTAACCATGTCGGCCCTTTCAGTGTTTTTTGTAACTCTGATAGCTGGCGTTGCTGGCTTACGAGCCGCGTCACGTACGAGTCTGGAAATGGCTCAGGCCTTTGGGGCCGGGAAAATGCAGATACTACGACGAGTTAGGCTTCGTGCGAGCGTACCGAGTATCGCAAGTGGGCTTTGTATCTCTGCGCCAGCTTCCATACTTGGTGCCGTGATTGGGGACTATTTTGGTGGGCAAAGCGGCCTCGGCGTTGTAATGCTACAAGCTCAGCAACAACTCTCTGTTAGTCGTACTTGGGCTATCGCACTTGTTACAACGGTTGTCTCGAGCGCTGCATATGCGATAACTTTGTGGCTCACTAAAATTTTTGGAGCCGGACCTTCGACTGGAACAGATTTCCCATCTGCGACCACTTCAAATGCCAAACAAAGTTTACGTCAAGGACTTATAAACAAGTTTAGGGTTGTTGTAGGTATCGGACTTTCTATGGTTATTTGGGATTTACTTGTCCACGCGAGCGGGCTGGGTGGGTATTTTCTCAAAACTCCGTTGGCGGTGTGGCAGTACCTATTTAGTTCTCCGACCGCGTCGTCAAATAGAAGTGCTGTCATTTCGACGATTTTGACCACGCTTTTTCACGCAGGTACCGGTTGGATTGTTGGCACAATTTTCGCCGCAATTGGGGCAGTATTGCTTTTGTTGTTTCCTCGCGCAAACCGTGCGATTATGCCTTTGGTTCTGGTGGTGCGTTCGGTGCCATTGGTAGCGATGACTCCATTGATCGCGCTACTTTTTGGTCGGGGACTACTTGGCATTACAATTATCGCAGCTCTAGTGACGGTCGTCCCGTCCCTGGTTACAATTTCTGATGGGTTGAAATCGGCACCTAAAACTGCATTGGATTTGATAGCTTCAATCGGTGGGACAAAGCTCCAAACGCTGGTGCGAGTGCAATCAATGTACGGAATGCCAGCAATTTTTACCGCCGCCAAAATCTCAATGCCTGGTGCAATACTTGGAGCGGTGCTTGCCGAATGGCTGGTAAGTGACTCAGGTATAGGTCATGCGATGGCTTATGACGTAATTGGAAGCAATTTCGGAAATCTTTGGGCTTCGATTGCAGTCGTTGTGGCGGTGTCTTTGACATTTTACTTTGGTGTGAACACACTTGAGAGAACGCTTCGAAGAAAATTGGCAATTTCATGAGTATTACCATGACGATCCTTTTTGTGATCGTCGGTGTAGCAGCTGGTGCGTTGTCGACTTCGTTTGGCATCGGCGGGGGTGCTCTTTCTACTCCGGCGATTCGCGCACTCGGTATTTCAGCGTTGTCAGCGATAGGCACAACTTTGCCATCGGTGCTTCCAGGAGTAATCACAGGAATGTTCCATTACCGGGGGCAGAAACTAATAAGGTACCACCTCGTATGGGTTGTAACAATTCCCGGAGTGGTTGCCGCTGTACTAGGGAGTTTCTTTTCCCATAGTTTGCCCGGGAATGGCCATCTGATCATGCTTATAACCGCGACAATCTTAATGATAAATGCCGTACGCCTCGGCAGGGCTCCAAAGACTGCCGTACATAGAGATCCTAAGAACTGGGATCTTCCAATGATTACCGAGGAGGGTGAGACAGTAGGCGACTTGCCTGACGCTTACAGGTACGTGGAGGAGCCGCCAAAAGATTTCATGGCGCGACGAGAGGTGGTCGTTGGCGTAGGGAAGCGCCTAGAGCTACGCGAGATGATTCGTACGGGGTCAATTGGAATTTTAGCGGGTTTGATTTCTGGAATGCTTGGCCTTGGAGGTGGAATTGTTTTAGTTCCGCTTTTTGTACATCGCCTTGGTCTAACGGTTAGGGAATCTACAGCAACCTCTTTAGTTTGCGTTGGGATATTGGCAGTTCCAAGTATTATCGCGCATTCGTTTATCGGTGATATAAATTGGACGGTGTCAACGCTACTTACTATCGGTACGATTCCGGGTGCGTATTTCGGTGCGCGGCTGGCAATGAAAGTAACCGACAAGCTTTTTAGATTAAGTGCAGCCACAGTCTTGTCCATAGTGGCACTTATTTACGGTGTTTCTGAATTGAGTTTTTTCCTACGATGAAATTAACATATGAAAAGTCAATCGAATATTGGGACGCATCTACGACTAATAGTGCTCTGCGAGATCGAATTATTAGTGTTGATGAAGTACTCGAGCATTCCACTAAGCGGGCTGAACAATTCCAGCACCTAAATGCTTTAGTCGCACAACCAACTCAAAACGAATTGTCTGCGGTCTCAAGCGAGGTTCAGCGTCGACTTGACGCTGGTGACACGTCTCGTTTGCTTGGGGTACCAACAACGGTAAAAGATGTTATCGCTGTTGCAGGAATGGGCTTAAGTGCTGGAAGTCGTCTATTGAAAGACAATCGGTCTGCAATTGATGCGGGCGTTGTTTTGAAGTTGCGCGAAGCGGGCGTTATGTTTGTAGGTAAGACAAATTGTCCTGAGTTTGCTTTCGGAATTTCTACTTCCAATGACTTGTACGGAACCACTCTGAGTCCGTGGGGACAGAACTTGTCTCCAGGGGGTTCAAGTGGTGGCGATGCCGTTAGCGTTGCGGTGGGCATAAGTTTGGTCGGGGTTGGTACCGACTTTGGTGGTTCAATACGCTGGCCGGCACAATGTACTGGAATACTTGGGCTGCGACCGACACCGGGGCTCATTTCGGGTGTTGGTCAATTAGTGGGTACTGCTCGTCAAGGAATTGACGGAGCGTCGCAGCTTGCAGCAGATTCGTTTCAAGCGGCCATCCAGGTGCCTGGATTTCTCGCCCGAAGTGTAAACGATTTAGAGAACGTGGTATCAGCAGCAAGACAAGCTACGGCCGGTACGCGGTCGCTATCTAAAACCTCAACTGACACCTTGGACACTGATTTGTCTGCGGTGACAATCGGTTGGAGCGACGGGTCGAATATCGGTGTGGTTGGTGACGACGTAAAAGCTATGATGCTGGAGCTTTCAAAAACTTTGACTGACGATGGCTTGAACCTCAAGTACTTCGGCGATGCATTCGCGGGAGCACGTGAGGCGTTTGATGATTTGCGTGGCTATGAGCAATTGTATGATTTGCGTGAATTAGCACATGGACGTGAGTCCGAACTATCAAGAGCATCTTACGCATTGTTGACAAAACCTCCACGTTCCAGAGATGGTTATGTGCTAGCAAAAGAAACCTATCTCCATCAACGTGAAGTCGGTCGTGAACAACTGAGGGTTACTCCGCTTTTCCTTTTGCCCGTCGCTGGTTGTGGTGCGATTGGCCATGATGAAACCGCGTGCATCAACGGGATAACTGTTGCGGGTTTTGAGTTGATGGCTCATTGCCGGGCAATTTCGCTATTAGGAGTTCCAGTTGTCTCTATCCCGGTAGCAAAAACAGCCAATGGTCTGCCGCTTTCGGTCCAAATCGTGGCCCCGCCGTTTCGTGAAGATTTGGCGTTAGCGCTCGCACGACGGATAGAAAGTTTATCGGGAGGATGGCAGCCGATAAGCGGACTTTGAACACACAGTGACTTATGGTGCGACCAAAATAGTAAATGTTATTCGCAAGTCAGACGGGCTATACCTTCTGCTCGCAAGTTCAACAAGGAGATAATTTGAGTAAAAGTAACCGTGAGAGGCTTGTTCCCTTGGCTGAATTGTTCGTGTGTCCCATGAGGACTCCAGCAGATACGAGTGAAATCGAGCGTCTATTTACCGAAAAGAAAGTGGACCCACACACAGTTGTTGCGGTCGTCGGGAAGTCTGAAGGAAGCGGACTGCCAAACGATTATGGACGTCTACTGGCAGATTTAGAGATTCGGCGCCTGTTGGCTAAACTAAGGGGTCAAACTCCAGAAGCTGTGGCTGAAGAGGTTACCATGGCAATGTCGGGAGGAGCTCCTGGGACTGTCGCACCGCATGCCACGGTACTGACGCAAAGGTGGGTTGATGCACGAACTCACGAAGGGCTATCCAATTTTGGACCCGGATTGGTATTAGGGAGAAGCCATACAACCAATATTTTGCCCCAACATGTGGGACGTGTAGCGCAAGTAGACGCAACGGTAGATGCGGTAAGACGGGCTTTAGATGATGCCGGGGTGACGGAACTTTCCCAGGTTCATATGGTGATCGTAAAAGGACCTGCACTTAGTGCAGAATCAATTACGAATTTGATAAAAAGTGGAATTGAACCAGTCACGAAAGATCCTGGGATTGGACCTATGGGTTCGATGTGTTATTCTAATGATGCCATGGCACTAGGTGTTGGGGTCGCGATGGGTGAGATTGATCGAGGAGCAATCTCAGACCAGGTGATTCGCCACGACTGGAATCTCTACAGCAATGTTGCAGCTACAAGTTCAGGAGGAGAGAAACAAAAAGGCGAAGTATTAGTCCTGGCCAACAGGCCGGATTCACTTAGTCAACTCCGGGCGGGACACGGAATTACAACCGCGCTAGGTCAATCGGATGGCATCAAGAATGCGTTGCGCTCGGCGGGGCTGGAGTTTGACTGTTGTCCGAGCGATGAGCAAAAATCACGGATAGCCCAAGTGTTCGGAAAGTTTACGCTACCTGGATCTCCTGAACTAGGCGGAGCAAGAGTCACGTTGTTAGATGATCATGAAGCTCATCACGTTGCCAAGGCAGTTGGCGGGGCAGTCGTCACGTCGGTGACCGGATTGACGATGGCGTTTATATCTGGTGGCGAAGCGAATTCACATATGGGACCACCCAATGGAAATCCGATTTGCGCGATTGTGCACAAATAAGTTTTTAGGTTATCCTAGCAACTGAGACTATGAGCTAAACGACGAGACATTGACCGAGCACAAAGGTTGTCCGGTCGCGCCAAGGGTTCCTAGTTATTGTTCAATAAGGCTACACATAGATGCTTTGGATGGCATCATAACGTTTGGTTGACGTCGCGAGAGGCAAAGCGTTGGAAAATAAAAACTTGCAAGTTATCTCAAACGGCTATGGAAAAACAGATTTCAAGGTGCTGATAAAACGAGAAGGCCATGAATTTGTTGAGCTTGAAGTCGATCTCTATTTTGAAGGTGATTTCGAAGACGTATATCTCCATGGAGATAATTCTTTGATATTACCGACTGATACTATGCGACAACATGCGTACGTGCTGATACAAACTCAGGGTTATAGAGACCCAAGTGAATTTGCTTTGGTGTTGATTGAACAAATTTTACATGCGATGCCAGCGGCCAAACTGGGGAACGCTGTCACGCGTGAACAGTTTTGGACCCGTGAAAAAGGGTCTGTATCGGGTTCGCTAATAAGACGAAAAAGTCCATTTGAAACTCATGTCAGGTGTGACGTAAACGGCATAAGGAATTTTGGTGCCGGTTGCGAGATAAATATAATGAGATCGTCAGGATCTAGTTTTTCTGGCTTCTTGCGTGACGGATTGACCAGACAATCCGACAGCCCCGATCGTATCCTTGCTGGGCGGCTCGAAGCTGCATGGGACTACGTGTCACAACCAACCGACAGTAATTATTTACACAAAGCAGTGCGACGCGACCTAATTGAGTTATTTTCAACCGTAAACTCGCGTTCAGCACAAGAGAATCTATATCACGTAGCAAGCCAATTGCTTTCAGAAAAGCAGGAACTGCGAGAGATTTCGCTGACTTTTCATTCAACGCCAGTTGGTGTAGTAGAGAGCGCTCGAGGCGAGGAGAGTGATGATCGCTCAATGTACTCAATTATAGTCTCACCGATTGGAATTAGCGAAGTAAGCCTCAAGCGGATCGTATAAAGAGAGTCACGAGGGCACTATCGTAACGGTTGTACTGGATTTAATTTTGGGCGCTTAGTTGGAAACTAGCGATAACTACGACGGATG
This sequence comes from Actinomycetes bacterium, assembly GCA_021785005.1. Taxonomy (GTDB): domain Bacteria; phylum Actinomycetota; class Acidimicrobiia; order Acidimicrobiales; family Acidimicrobiaceae; genus Acidithrix. The sequence goes on along the minus strand of JAJYGT010000077.1, from coordinate 36,287 downwards.
TATGCTCGAAAGGTATATTGTATTCGATTAACGTCAACTGAAGGGGAGTTTTATCTCCCCGACGAGCTGGAGGAATAAAGGCGTGCGAATAGAACAACGAAGCCTAGTTGATTTGGCCGTCGCTGAGATTCAACGCTTGATCCATACCGGTGTTTATAAACCTGGCGAAAAGCTCAGGGAAAATGAATTGAGTGCTGCGTTGGGTGTTAGTCGTCCACCACTGCGTGAAGCGCTAAGGGAATTGGCGCAGCGAGGAATCGTGGAGCAAGCACCGAGGAAAGGTTCCCGGGTGGTAAGTCTCAGCGCAAAAGAGGTAAATGAGATTTATTCGCTCCGTGAAGCACTCGAAAATTTCGCGGCCATAAAAGCGTTCCCACGACCGAATCCAGAGAGCATCGAGATGATGCGTAAAGCACTTGGTGACATGGCAGATGCGGCCAAGCGCTCGGATCACGCTGAAATTGTGCGATCGAATCGCGACTTCCATGTTGCGCTTATCAGCATGGCAAACCACGCACTTTTAGTTGAGACTTATATTGGTCTCATGGATAAGATGCAGCTTTGTATGTCTGACAATCTGCGGACCGAAACCGAAGTTGCTGGTGATTATGAGAATGGGGTAAAACGCCATCGGGTGCTGCTCGAAAGCATTGAAAAAGGTGATGTAGCCCTAGTGCTTGACGCTCTGCGCGATCATGGCGAGCGCCAATCTCTTTCGTAAATCTGTGTCTGTAAATATGGTTGAAAACCAAGAACCGACAAGACTGTTAGCCTTGTCGGTTCTTTCTAAAACGTATACCTAATCGAGCTCTATTGTGATCGCTTTAAACCAAAGCTATGCTAATATTCGGCACAGAAAATGCAGAACGCATTGTGCGCACGACATCTATTTTTTATGAGACTATCGCAATACTTTGGAGCTAGATTGCGTCGACTCCGCGCTCACCAGTACGTACTCGCACTAGCTCCTCCACTGGAGTTACCCAAACTTTACCGTCTCCGATCTTGTCGGTCTTTGCCGCTTCGGTAATTGCATCTACTAATTCGGCCACATGGTCATCGCTGACAACTAACTCGATCTTTAGCTTTGGGATGAACTGAGTCTGGTATTCTGCCCCTCGGTACACTTCGGTGTGACCGCCCTGGCGGCCGTACCCTTGTACTTCAGATACCGTCATCCCTTTGACGTTTGCTTTCGCAAGCGCGCTTCGGACATCTTCTAGCTTGAAAGGCTTGATAACTGCCACGATTAGCTTCATAGAACTTCTCCTAACTATCGCGCCCGATCTTTGGTGCTAGATTTTAACACCCGAGAACTGAATCGCATTTAAACCGCTTTGACATTGCTCCCCATACGGTTCGCTCTATCGTTAGCTAATTAAACAATAACTTACTACAGCTGCTGCAAGTCACACTGGTTTTCCGGCGATTCTATGCAGAAGTTGACGAGGTCAAATTATTTTGACGATGTTTCGGGAGTAATTCAAAACTGTTACGTTTGTGTTACGCGGTCTGGCACGAGCAAATTCACCCTCTGGATCGTGATTGGGTCGCGACGAGTTGGGTAACACAATCACCCTAGTCACAGGCTAGGTAGCACCCAATAAAATGTCTTGACATATCGATAAAAATGTCAAATCCCGGTTTCGACCCCGATATTTATAAATTTAAAAGCGTTGGGTGCGTCTAGCGCATTGATCGATCTCCAATACGTTATAAGTTCGTTTTTACCAGGCGCGACGAGAATTGCAAACAAAAGTGAAACAATCATTGAAGTTGCCTCTGATTGAAAGCTGCTGTTTTTACGTGGCTGGGCGTTTGCAAATCGAGCCATTTCTCTGTTTTAGCATCTCCTTAGACCGTGGAGTAAACAATCGCGCGATTCTTGCACCGCGCCGCTGTTTTTATTAAATTGGAGGGATGTCCATTTTTGTTGGCACGCTTTCAAGGTTTCGATACTGAAGTCGCATCGACGTTGGTCAAACTGTGGTTGTCCCGTGTTGTTTGTAGCGACCCTCGAAAATTAAATAACGGGTCTATAAATCATCTTGGACGCCGTTATCCCAGGTAGTTGAGCTTTGATCGCTCGGGGTTCTCAGCATCGTCTTATCGGATTAACATCGCTGTAACAAAGCCGACACAGGTTCGAAACACTCGGTTTATAACGTTGGACCTCGAGATTGATCTACCAGGAGGTTTCAGTTTAATGCTAATACCCTACCCGTCGTGGCTTAGTCCAGGGGATAACACCTGGCAGCTCGTAGCTGCGACACTAGTTGGGCTCATGAGTATTCCAGGGATCGCAGTATTCTACGGAGGACTTGTCCATAAAAAGTGGGTCGTGAACACCATGACCATGGCTTTTACGGCATTCGCCTCTGTTTTGATAGTGTGGGTCCTTTGGGCTTTCAAAATGGGATTTGGAACGCCGGTCAATTTTGGACCTGGCATATTAGGACAGTTTGTCGGTCATCCCGGACCTGTACTTGATCACTTTGGTGAGCAGTTGCAGGCAAACATTCCGTTGGTAAGCGGCGCCGGGTTCATGCCTAAGTTTCGCTTTCCTAACTCGGCTCTTATTTATTTTCAGTTTGTGTTTGCTGCAATTACGCCGCTACTTTTCCTGGGCAGCGTTCTTGGACGTATGAGCATAAAGGCATGGCTCTTGTTCGTGCCATTGTGGACAACGTTTGTTTATTCTATCAACGCCTTCTTGCTTTGGGGTGGAGGCTACTTCTCTGCTAAAGGCGTTGTTGACTACTCGGGAGGCTATGTCATCCACTTGTCGGCAGGCGTCACGGGCTTCGTAGCTGCGGCCGTCATTGGACCACGACTAAAGAAAGACAGGGAACAAGCTGCTCCAACGAACCTGTTGTTAGTGGCTGTCGGAGCTGGCATCCTGTGGCTCGGTTGGAATGGTTTCAATGGTGGTGACCCCTACTTTGCCGGTGCGGACGCAGCGTCAGCTGTGCTCAACACCAACGTTGCAACTGCGGTAGCTTTGATGACTTGGGTTATCATGGACCTTCTGTCTAAGCATAAGAAATCCACGTTCCTTGGCGCCGTCAACGGTATGATCGTTGGACTCGTAGGAATTACTCCTGCTGCAGGTTATGTCAATGGATGGGGTGCTATCGCGATCGGTGCCATCGGTTCGTTCGTTGTATGGTTCTCCTTCAATAAGCTCTCGCAAAAATGGATCTTTGCGAAGGTCGACGATGCACTAGGAGTTATCCACACCCACGGTGTTGCAGGACTTTTGGGTGGTATTATGACTGGTCTGTTTGCTGATCCTAAGATGATTGTCTATCTTGGAATCGGTAAAGCATCAGACGTTTCTGTCAAAGGTCTCTTTTACGGACATCCATGGCAGGTGGTGTTGCAGTTGTTCGGAGGACTCTGGATTATTGGCTATAGCGCAATAGGAACGTACATCTTGTTGCATATCGTCAAGCTGATTACGCCTCTACGCTTTAGCGATGACATTCTTGAGATTGGTGATCTTGCGATCCACGGTGAGCAAGTCGAACCTACAGATACTGCATCTCGCGTACTTTCTTGACCTAAAAGATCAAAGTAACGCGTTGTTATTCTGATTCCACAAAATGCAGGATGCATTCGGTAGTGATCTGGCAAGAAATGGGCCAAAGGGAGTAATCCCTTTGGCCCATTTGCCATTTAACCGCGTGCGATTCAAGCGGTTAAATGTGCAGCACGGTAAGGAAGTGTTTTGATGACGCGGTGCGTAGCTTCTGAGGAATAGGTTACGACCAAGATCGCGGATTGCATTACTTTTGCGTCCGTGTTAGTGTGAGTTCATCGACCTAGTGTCAAGCATTTGGCTTGTCGCCCTGTATTTCATTGTTAATTCGTGGCATGTTGGACAGAATGTCAGGTATCAGATACCTGCTAGGGTATTTAGGATCGCGTTAAAGTTAGTTTTCGCACACTATTCAAGGAGACGATATGCAGGGTTTAACCAAAATTGTTCAAGGAGATATGGCGACCGTTGAAGCAGCTGTACGTAGCGAGCTTAGTGCACGTGGTTTTGGTATTTTGACTGAGATTGATGTCGCGGAAACGCTGCGGGTAAAGCTCGGTGTCGAGCGTTCCGCGCTCAAAATTCTTGGTGCGTGCAATCCCTCCTTTGCAAATCGAGCCTTGGAGGTTGATCCTTCTGTGGCATTGATTATGCCGTGCAATGTCGTCTTAGAAGATGTTAATGGCTCAGTTAAAGTCTCCGCGATGGATCCTTCAGTGATGATGGACTCTCCCGAGATGAAAGTGTTGGCAGAAGAGGCTACAGGTCTTTTAGCAGGTGCGCTCGAGGCTCTATAGCACTGTCGTTCGACGATTTGAATGACTTCTTAGGCAAGAGATTGCTGACAAGTCAATGATTGTCTATAAATTGTTAATCCAACTTTGATACTCGTCGTCGCAGTCGATGCAGCTATAAATACCTGATAATTTTGATGCAATGATTGCTCATAGCTTTGCGAGCTCAAAGATAGGTACACACATCGATTCTTAGAGTCATCGAGTACTGAGATCGGTGAAACTTGGGATTTCTTGAAATTCATGGGCGAGTAAAAGAGCAAAGGCGGCGCCTAGTTTGTTGAAGAATTGCACAATATAAAGGTCTATTTGCCAAGGTCGACAGTTTACGTAAAGCTCTGGTCGGCTGACTTAGTCCGTTTGTGCTTCTGCGATTCTTAGTTTATGTAATTGGATAAATCGATAGTGCGGCATTATTTTGTATTGGGATCGATTTTGTGGCCACGATTGACTTTTGAGCTATCGACCATAGTGGCAAAAACTTTTATTTGACTGCAGTTGCAAATATTTCAAAATTTGTTTTTTGCATTATGGACCAGTGTGCATTTTTGACCGAAACGCAACATGTCGTTTGGACTTGTAGGTGAAACACGGTGCCATTTGTGGGAAATGGCTGGCAATATGCTTTGTCGTTAGAGTGCCAGAGTCCAACACGTGATTGATCAAAAAATGGTTGCATACCAACAGCTGTACGTAATCGATATCACGCTGTTGTTTTGCATTTTGACCTTGTTTTTGAAACTGGTGTATGGTGCCTTATTGGCAACACTTGATAGAGTTGTGCGTTTCGCGCGCGGCTAACGCTTGTCGCTTTGAAAATTTGATGCAACGATTTCGACCCTTTTGGCAGCTGATTTTGGTAGGCATGTGTACTAACGTCCATATTGGATACTGTGCTTATGGGCACGCTTGGAAATGATATCCCTGAGTTCGATCGTATTTTGTACTAGGAGTCGTTTTGTACATAAGGTCATTTGGTGAAGTTGCAGCCTGGATTCGGGGAAGACGAATAGATCTTAAACTAACTCAGGCCGATTTGGCCCAAATGGCTGGTGTGTCGCGCGAGTGGATAAATGCACTCGAGACGGGAAAGTCAACTGTTGAGTTCGCCTTGGTTCTACGGGTTCTTGAGGTTCTTGGGATATTGGTGAATCTGTCGACTGATATCCGAAGTGGGACAGAACAAGATTCGTTGGATTTGAACGTGTTTTTGACAAGGTTTGTGTCTTGAAGCGCCCGATAACCGTTTCTCTTGACGGTCACGTTGTAGGAACCCTAGAAGTTAACGCGAAAGGCAAATGTTATTTCTCGTACGATGAGCAATACCGCAATTTGCCTTGTCCCACTCCCTTGTCGTTGTCGATGCCCCCTCAAATAGCGACACACTCCGATGGTGTGATTGGTCCTTGGATCCGCGACCTTCTTAAAAGTCTTGGACCGCTGTCACTTGAGACATCAAGCAACAAGGTTGGTGATTTTACGCAGGAATTATCTGGCCTTTTGGGTAATCGCGACATCAAAGGCAGTGTTGAGTTTGGCCAAGAATCTCAAGCCAGCGAACCAGGCGATAGTTCTTTTGACTTAGAGACATACCGCTGGCTTGAAGCTCTCGTAAATGACGGGTCTCGGCAGTATTTTGGCGAGGATAGATTGGATCAGTTACTTGTCTTGCCAAAGCAATATCGACTAAATTCAAGCGTCCATGAAATGGTACCCCGGTCGGTTCCAATGACGATTGGTCGAAGTACCCATGTTTTAAAGAATTTGTTAGACGAATACGGCGAGCCTAATTTGAATGAACATATGTGCCTTCTGGCCGCACGATCATTCGGGCTTGCAACCGTTGCTCAGCGTGCGATTAAATTTGGCGAAGAATGGTATTTTATTGCTCAACGTTTTGATCGCGCTTTGATGTCGAATTCCGTCGTGAAAATCCACCAAGAAACGGTAAAGCAGGCCTTTGGGGCCGGTGATCATTCAACGACGCAAGCCTTTGCACTGATTTGTCCCAAGGCCTTATCTTCACTGATGGTTCGTTCCATGGGCTACCGCGATGCGACCGAGGATTTACATCGCTACGCGGATCGGTTGATTTGGGATTGGGTCATTGCGAACACTAGCAATTCGAGTAGCCAATTGTCATTTTTGTTATCCGGCAATCAAGTGCGTTTAGCTCCAAACGATAGCATGAGTAGCTCGACGATGCATGTCAAGCGTTCAAAGCGTATGCGCTTTGACATGGCTTTGGGAGGACAGGATAAAATATTTCCCACGTTTAGTCCGTGGGCTAAAGTTGCACAGGACCTTGGGTTAGAGGTTGAATACATACGAGAAAGAGTCATATCTGTCACAGATCGAGTCGCCGATATATTTTTAGACGTTTCACGATCTGAAGACGTGCGTGCAATTGACCTTGGGTTTGTTTCCAAAATGGTTGACAAAATCGCTGAGCGCGCCGAATGGTGCCAAAAGCTGATGATGGTTGATTATTGATGACCTAAGATTACAGAACTTGCTTTAGCTAGGTATAGTCATCCATCAGAATTACATGCCAGATGTTTATCTTCGAGAAAAGTTCAGTTTGAAGCAATTCTTTCTAATTTTGAAATCGCGAATAACTACTGAGCAAATTTTCCAAGCGGTCAGCAATTTTGGCAATGTGTTGATCATGGGTCTGTAAGGGATTCGTTATCGATCTTTTTGGCAGTTGTTATTTTTGGATATATCTATTCATTTCACTATTTGGTTTGGATTGTGACGGTCGTTATTTTTTGTTTCCAAGGTGATTTTTTCAATTAATTCCATAACCCGGTTCGTACTTTCAAAAATCTCGTAATTATTTGCAACTAATATGTGTGACGAAGCGCTGTCGACAGATCAAGATTTTGCATAGGGACTCATTTTTACTAGGGTAAGGTTGAGATATGTCTAGTGAAAACCCGCCGCCATGGCGTCTTAGTTCTGATAGGCCAATTTCGTTGCATTTCGCACTTTTTGTTCGCGACGCGCTAAACCTTCGAGTATCTCGCGAACCGGATTATCCTCCGAGATTAATGGGCGAAATCCCGGATTTAAGTGGGTTGTTTGACAAGTCGATGCTTGCTGGGGCTACTTTTCATTGGGCGCGTTGGTGGGAAGAAACACTCGAAGCTTCTACCGTGGTTGCACTTTCTCTTCAGCAGGGTGAAAGCAAAGATGCTTTTCGTGCAATTGCCACCACAAGACAGTGGTTTATGGATGCCGTTATTGCAGATGCCCGCGACACAGACGCAGGTGACGCGTACCAACGACTAAAGACGCTCATGGCCGAGGCATCTAATTGGTTTTATGGTACCGATCACGCTACAGAAGTGATGCGACAAAACTTGCCCGGGATCGATGGACCACTTGTCTCGGAAATTGCCACCGAAGCGCTACGAACTTACGGTCAACAAGGCAATACAGTTGCCGTAGGAATATTTCAACTTGACGTTGAAGGTACTTGGGCGAAATATTACGATAGCGGACTGTTGATCGCCTCGAAGAATTTTTTGATGAATGATCTTTTGATTCGACCGGCACTAGAAGAACTATTTAGGATTGGAATCAACAATTCAGGAGGGTTCCCTTTAAGCTTGTTTAGTCCTTTTGACCCGCCTGGGTTAATGCCGAAATGGATATCTAAAGAGACTCCACTTGATATCGGCGCAGTTGGACCCGCGAAGCTGGTGCTAAAAACCGTTCAATGCCATAAGGTTGATTGTTTGGAACTTCGTCTTGGAATAGTTGGCGAGACTGTCCCACGCGAAATTCGAAATTTGATGGCAAGTTCTCGCCCCACCATATCAGGGTCTTTAACTGCCAGAACCCCTGACGTTTACGATGGTCTTGAATTAGAGATTGTTTTTCCAGATGGACGAAGTACCGGCACGCTCGTGGCGCCAAGGTTTACAAAAGGGAGTCGGGAAGTTACTGCTAATCGCTTTCGGAGACACCCGAATAGCCCGCTTGAAGTATGGCTTATTGTTCTGCCAATACCCCCAGCAGGACTAATAACGCTAAATGCGTCTTGGCCACAATATGGGATCGTTAACGCTTCGATAAGTTTTAGTTTTCCAGCAAGTTTATAAACGTACCTGATGGGATGATTGGTATAAATATTGTGCTATAGGATCAGAGTTGGATATAGGTAGTTTGGGGTGCAGTTTGCTTTTCTATGCGACTGCCGCGTAGTGGGCGAGCCTTGTCGCTCGTCGCCTCAAAGTATTTCTGCTGTTTCGTTCAGATGCAAATCACGCATGAAAAACACTCATAATGTGCATGAGTTGGTCTCAAGGTTTGGCAATGGTGGGACGATTCAGTAAGTAGGTTATTGCAACTGCTTGCTGTTATTCTGACCGTGCACGGAGGAAGTTTTCGATGAGTTCTGCGCCACTTTTGGCACGGCAACCAATTTTTGATCGGCTCTTGAATGTCATGGGCTACGAACTGCTATTTCGTGGCTATCTGACTAATGACGCTAGTCACACCACTAGTCAAGGCGATCTGATGACCGCACAACTGATGATTGACGCTTTTATCCTTGGAATCGAACGCTTGACCGGGGATCGCAATCTATTTATTAACGCAGATAGAAAAGTGCTGGTCGGAGAGGTGCCAATTGTATTTCCACCTAATAAAACAGTAATTGAAGTCCTCAAGAGTGTAAATATTGACAGCGAAATAATTGCGGGTTGCAGAACGCTTCGCGAACGTGGATACAGTTTGGCGATAGATAATTTTTCATGGAATCCTGATACTGAAATTCTCTTACGGCTTGCTAACTATGTCAAGATAGACATCAAGGCGACATCGCAAAAAGAAGCTAGAACGCTACTTGGACTTGCAAAGAAATTTGGGGTTAAAACTGTCGCACTAAAGGTCGAGAGTTGGGATGAACTTGAGGTATGCACGCAACTTGGGTTCGATTTTTTTCAAGGGTACGTTTTGTCCAGGCCCCAAATCATCGAAGGCAAAACGCTCACTCCGTCGCATATGACAAATGTGAGGCTTGCGTCAAAGTTGAGCAGCTCCGATGCCTCATTAGATGCAATTGGCGATATCGTAAGGACCGACCCGGCCTTGAGCTATCGTGTGTTACAAGCAGCAAGCGAAGGTACTTATTACGGAACGTTACGAACCGTACGCTCTTTGAACGAAGCGTTGGTAATCCTAGGTTGGCGTCGACTCCAAGCATGGGTCACCTTGATGCTCTTGGTGGAACCAGAATCGTTGCCAACTGAGCGAGTTTCTTCAGTCTTAGTTAGAGCGCGATTGTGCGAACTAATTGCAAGTCATATAGATCCTGCGTTGGGCAACGCTGCATATACCACTGGGCTTTTGTCTTGCCTCGATGTTTTGCTGGGCATCCCGATTGAGGATGCTTTGCGAGACTTGCCAATCGACCCCGAGGTATTGGCAGCGACCTTGCACATGGAAGGAATTCTAGGCAGGATTTTAGTTGAAGCCGAGTTTTTACAACTTGGCATTGTGGAATTCGATCACGGGTTAGACGATCCATCTGGTCCAAGTCTTTTGGATCCAAAAACTTTACAAACTGCATATTTGGAGGCTCTTGAGTGGGGCGACGCAATGGCAGACTCTCTAGTTAATACCGATTAATAGTCGCAGTTATTCGCTTTCGCAAAATCGTGGTGTATCAAATATTGCCAAACTGTGGCCCGCTATTTACGGGCAACCTTTGACTTTGGATCGGTCAAATCTTTTGCAAATTAAGTTTTTGAAATAAACTTCGAGAGCGTTTGTCAAGGTAAAAACCTGACTTTTTGTATATGATCAACCCAGCACGATGCTGGATCAAAAGTTGCGCGACTTCATTTGTTTTTCAACAAAACCTAATTTTCCCCAGTCGTTCACCTGCGCGCCTGGTGGGTTCACACTGCGTTTACATTCTTGCAATACTGCGGAAATGTCGGTTGAGTAACTTCGTTCAACATGGACTCTATGGATACAAGAGCGTATACAGCCAGCTCACTAGCCTATCAACAATTGAAATCGTGGATTTTAATGGGTGAAGTTCCCGCGGGGGTTCGCCTTCGTGAGGAAAAGATCGCTGAACGAATCGGGGTTTCAAGAACTCCAGTGCGAGAAGCCTTGCTACGTTTACACGCCGAACGTTTCCTTGACCGACACATCGAAGGAGGCTACCGAGTAGCCATCCCAAGTTCCACATTGATTCGGGAATTATATGAGGTACGGCGCGCCCTTGAATTATTTGCTTTGCGTCGTACAATCTCGATGGCCGGGGATAGAGACCTGAAAATGCTCAACACCCTCAAAGACGAATGGCTGGGTTTGCAAGAAGATTATTTTCCGACAGATCCAGAGTTTGTTTTGCTTGATGAAGACTTTCACGGGCGCCTAGCTGAATCAGCAGGCAATAAACAACTAGCCGAGGAACTTAGACGAATAAATGAGCGGATTCGACCAGTGAGAACACATGATTTTGTTGCTAGTGGGCGCGTGAGCGCAACAATAGACCAACACCTGGCAATTGTTAGTGCAGTTATCGCCGCTGAGATCGAGCAAGCGGAAACACTTTTGGAGCGTCACATTCTTCAATCTCAAGCTGTAGTTGAAGCATCGTCATTCAAGTCGTTTGAACGAATGCTAAATGCTGGATATGTTGAGGGGGAATCAATATGGTAGATAGCGCCGAAATAGATCTGACGCGATTGGAACAGGATGCAAAATTAGATTCGACGAAGAATTTGTTGGAGGTCTTTAAGATATGCAAAACTTTTGGCACCCTTCGAGCAAATCACGATGTGAGTTTCACGCTAAAAGCTGGAGAAGTGCATGCGCTTTTAGGTGAGAACGGGGCGGGCAAAAGCACGCTTATGAAGATTCTCTACGGGATTCAAAAGGCAGATTCTGGGTCGATAACCTTCATGGGCAAAGTGGTCAATATAGATTCACCAGCCATTGCCAGAAACCTTGGTCTTGGCATGGTGTTTCAAGACTTACGCTTAATTCCTGCGCTGACGGTATGGGAGAATGTCGCGCTTCATACGAAATTGGGCGGCAAAATTCTGCGTAAGAACAACATTTGCGAGTTGATCGATCAAGCGTCACAACGCTATGGCCTTGCAGTTGATCCAAATGCGAAGGTAGGAGATCTATCGATTGGTGAATGGCAAAGGGTAGAACTTATCAAAGTTCTTTTGGCCGGGGCAAAGGTTCTAATACTTGACGAACCAACCAGCGTTTTGGCACCCCAAGAGGTAGACGCACTTTTTGATATTATTCGACGTCTCAAGAATGACGGAGTGGGCATTGTAATTATCACGCATAAGTTGCGAGAGGTTCGGGCAATCGCTGATCGAGTGAGCGTGTTACGAGGTGGAAAACAAATATTGTGTGATTTGCCAGCACAAGATATTACAAATGACGATTTAGTGAAAGCTATGGTTGGCGAGTTCGTGAACCCTATCACAAACAGTGATCGTGGTTCGGGTTCGAGCAGCCAATCAACACTGGTAGCTCTTGATCTAACGCTAAGAGCGCACGGAGAGGGCACTGGCTTAAAAGGTGTCGATTTTGACGTAAAGTCAGGAGAGATTCTAGGTATCGCGGGTATAGCTGGTAACGGACAAAGAGAGTTGGCGGATCTGCTGACAGGTGCTCGAATGGCTGACCGCGGAGACATAGAACTAAAAGGTCAACGACTTACTGTTGCTGGACCTAAGCACTATCGCATGGCTGGAATGCTAGGTGTCGTAGCTGACCCCATTCGAGAATTTGTTGTACCAGGCCTCACTGTCGCTGAACACGCCGCGCTATGGCTCGCTACTTCTTCTAAGAAGCTACGTTTTGATATTGGGTCTGCGACAAAGTGGTTACACCAGGTAGCGGATCGAATCGGGCTTCCGTTGGCTCCTAGTTCAAAACGGCTGGATCAATTATCTGGCGGAAATATTCAGCGTGTCATTCTGACGCTGGCGTTTGCTGATCCCTCCCAAGGTTTGGTGGTGTCTTATCCAACGCGCGGTTTAGATGTTCGGACCGCAGAGATGACACACGGATTACTAATTGATGCGAGAAAACAAGGGACCGCGGTTGTCCTTATTTCCGAGGACATCGACGAACTTTTGTCATTATCTGACCGAATAGCAGTAATTTCTCATGGTCGTATTTCGGGCTTGCTCGAAGCGAAAAATACCGATCGACTTGAAATAGGCCGATTGATGACACAGGAGGCCTCGTGAGTATTTTCTCGCCACTAGCACCCAAGCAAGATCCACCTTTGGATGACCTGGTAAACCACGAGGTCGAAAAGAAATTTAGCTGGTCGAATCTTTACCGGTCTTCAAATATGACGTTTTTGTTGATCTTGACTTACATTGGTTCATTTTTTCTGTTTGGACTGGTTGCGCTCGCACGCGGTGCAAATCCATTCGGAGTTTTTGGCGCGATGCTTCAGTCTTCGGTTCTAAATGTTGGTTCGATAGAGCAGGTAATTCTGCGCGCTGTACCTATCTCGCTTGCTGCATTGGCAGTCGCTGTTCCCGCACGAGCTGGCCTTGTAAACGTGGGAGGCGAGGGACAACTGATCATGGGAGCCGTTGCCGCTACTGGAATCGGAGTCGCAATCGGTGCTAGTGTGCCTGGGCCAATCGCATGGGTTGCTATGGCTGTAGCCGGGGCTATCGCTGGAGCTATTTGGGCCGGAATATCAGGTGTGCTACGAACCAAAATGGGCGCTAACGAAGCGGTCACGACTTTACTAATGAATTTTGTTGCTAACGATGTCATGCTCTATCTTATTTACCAGCCTTGGCGAGATAAATTCAGCTCTGGCCAACCTCAAAGTCAGCCCTTAGCTCAATCGGCGCAGTTGCCGGCGCTCTTTGGGAGTCAGCTCAACTTGGGTGTTGTCATTGCTCTGGTACTAGCTGTTGTTACGTGGTACTTAATTAGGAAGAGCCATTGGGGATTTGCGCTTCGGGTAGTAGGCGGAAACCAAGAAGCCGCTAGGCGAGCTGGACTTCCGATCAACAAACTTTTGATCTCATCGATGTTGGTTGGTGGTTCTCTTGCAGGTTTAGGGGGAATGCTTAATTTAGCCGGTCTGGAATATCAGCTGGTGCCAGGGATAACCGCCAGCTTTGGATATGTAGCGTTTTTGGCAAGCTGGCTAGGTAGACACGATCCGATCAAAGTTGTCGTCGCGTCGCTGGTGTTTTCTGCGATTGCGCTTAGTGGCAATGGTATTCAGTTGGGGTTTGGACTCGATGGGTCAATTGTTGACGTGCTGCTCGCGCTCATAGTTATGGCCCCACTGTTCTTGTCTAAAACGAGAAAGGCAGCTGCCAAATGAACGGGATCGAACAAAGTCTTATTGGCGGAGTAGAAGGCGGTACCGCGATATTATTGCCGTCACTCGGCGAGTTGATTGGAGAACTTTCGGGTGTAATCAACTTGGGCACCGAGGGTTGCATGTTAGCCGGCGCGCTAGGGGCGTATGCGGTTGCCGTTACTACGGGCTCTGCATTGCTTGGAATCTTGGGTGGAATTGCCGCTGGGGCTTTTTTTGGACTAATACACAGTTATTTGTCGGTTTATCGCAAAGCTGATCAGCTTGCCAGTGGGTTGGTGGTTTGGTTTTTGGCACTTGGTCTCACTTCGGTGTTTGGCACTGGATATGTAAATGACTCAATCACACCTTTGACGATAATTTCAATACCGGGATTGAGCAAGATCCCTTGGATAGGCCCGATTTTATTCAAACACGATATTTTGGTCTATCTCAGTTACGCTTTGGTGGTCGCGCTGGTTGTGATCTTGAAGAAAACACGACTCGGCCTCTTACTTCGAGCAACTGGAGAGCGCCCTGAAGTTGTTGGAGTTGCTGGTAATCGCCCGGCACTCGTACAACTTATCGCAGTGACACTTGGCGCTGGACTTGCCGGCATTGGAGGTGCCCAGTTGTCTGTGGGCTATGTCGGAAACTGGTTTAACGATATGACCAGCGGATACGGATTTATTGCAGTAGCAGTCGTTTTATTTGCCTCATGGAAACCGGCTCGGGTCATGGTTGGCGCATATCTTTTTGGAGTGGTTTTAGCCGCCTCCTCAGTTTTGCAGGCTCATGGTATCGCTGTGAATCAGTACTTGTTAGATTCTTTGCCTTATCTGGCAACTCTCATAGCTCTCATTGCAGTTTCAAAGAAGGGGGGATCGAATGCGCCTGAAGCACTTACTCGGGCGTTGACAGACACAACATAAACCACCGAAACTAAAAGAAGATGACCGACATCCAAAAAAGGACATCGGTCAAATCCACCACCACCATCTTATCGGTCACACGACCACACTTCAATGAAAAATCTAAGAGCCCTGACCTTTCACGGCCAAAAACGAGGAGAAAGAAATATGCGAATCGGGTCAAAACTCCGTAAAATTGTAGGACTAGTCGGGGCAAGTGCGATATCTATGATCGGACTTGCGAGTTGTGGAAGTTCGAGCTCGGCCTCGGGTACGACTACTGCTTCTGCTACACCAGCTACAACTGTCGGTTTTATTATGGTAGGGTCTCGCAGCGACTACGGTTACAACCAGGCAGTTTACGTTGCCAGCCAAACAGTTGCCAAAGATATGTCAAACGTCAAGGTAATTACCGCCGACAACATTCCTGAAAATGATTCAGTTACTCAAACGATGCAGGCGATGGTGAATTCTGGCGCCAAAATCATTTTTGCGACCAGCTATGGGTATTTCCCATATGCCGAGAAGTTTGCTGTCTCGCATCCTTCTATAACCGTATTGCATCAAGGCGGTTATTTGGCTGGTAAATTCCCGCCAAACTTTGGCACTTATTGGGGCGAGGCGTTTGAGCCGGTATCGCTAGGCGGAATGGCTGCGGGATCAGTGACAAAAAGCAACAAACTTGGCTTTGTATATGCGTTTCCGATACCACAGACAATTCAAAACATCGATGCATTTGAACTTGGAGCACTTTCGGTAAATCCAAATGCGAAAACCTATGTGGTCAATACCTCAAACTGGTGTGATCCGCTAAAGCAAAAAGAAGCAGCAACTGCACTTTTGTCCCAAGGCGTAGACGTCTTGACTCAACATCAAGACTGCCAAGCAACCGTTATTGGAGCAGCCAAGGCTGCAGGCGCTTATGTGGTTGGGTATCATTATGACGCAAGTTCATTGGACCCAAGTGGATGGTTGACTGGGTCTGTTTGGAACTGGGCTCCCGTCTACACCAACATTATAAAGACGGTACTAAGTGGACATTTTGCAGGCAGCATATACAATACGAACTGGGTGGGAACTTTTGCTACTAATAACAATCCACTTACCTTGGCGCCATTTGGACCCGCAGTAACTTCAACCATGTCTACCAAGATTTTGGCCGAAGAAGCAAAATTAAAGTCAGGATCGTCCGTGTTTACCGGTCCAATATATTGCCAAGACGGTTCTGTTCTGGTACCAGCTGGCGTAACGCCAACCTATGCCCAGATCAATAACTTTTCGTGTTTGGTCAAAGGCGTAGTCGGAACCCTTCCACAATCCTAACAAAAGGCGGACAAGGTGGCTGAAAACCTGGTAATTCAAGCCGATCCTTATCCGTGGCCATATCATGGAGCGCTCGCCTCACAAAGGATGGCGCTCCTGATTGGTCTGGATAATGCATGGCGCCCGAGAAGCAGTGCAAGTGATGTTGCCGATGAAAAGCTTCGTCACTTATCTTTAAACCTGCAATATTTGGGAGGCTTGATAATTGGTTTCGCACAAACTCGCGAGTTCAAGTCGCAATCTGATCAAGCGTTGTTTCTAAATTTTGCTGAATCATTGTTTGGTGTGCGGGAAGTGATTTTCACGCCATCTTTGGACGCCTTTTACAACACTGACCTAGACGGCATATTAAGAGCTGCTGGAATAAAAGACATTGTTTTTGGAGGCTGGGGGGTTGAGGGGCCAATACATTCCACCATGCGAAGTGCTAACGACCGTGGATTTGAATGCCTCTTGCTAACCGACGCAGCCGTGGGTTTGGATGACGATCTTGTCTCGCATGCGTTTTCAATGGTAACTTTCTCCGGTGGGATATTTGGGGCAATTGCCGCGTCTAGCTCATTCGATACTGCGTTCGACGAAGTGCAAGTTACCAGAGATGCGCCGATGGATCCTGGCATCTTAGATATTCGCAAGGAAGTGGTATCGGCCAAGGCTGGCTTGCGAGCAAATCCAGTGAAGTTAGATAAAGAGAGTTTAATAAAAGGAGATAATCCAATGCAAGTGGAGGCAGAGCCATATCTTTGGCCCTTTGATGAAGTGCTGGATCCAAAAACGACCGCTTTGATATTTATAGACTGGCAGGTCGATTTCTGTGGTCCGGGCGGATATGTAGATCGAATGGGATACGACCTTTCACTTACTCGTGCACCACTAGTGCCAACCGCTCGAGTGCTGAGCGCCGCACGTGAATGGGGCTGTATGATAATTCACACCCGAGAAGGACATCGACCTGATTTGTCGGATTGCCCTGAAAATAAACTTTGGCGTTCGCGCAGGATCGGGGCCGGAATCGGTGACCCGGGACCTTGTGGTCGGGTGCTAGTTCGCGGTGAGCCGGGATGGGAAATCGTCCCAGAGGTTGCGCCAATTGATGGTGAACTTATTATTGATAAGCCCGGTAAAGGGTCATTTTACGCTACAGATCTAGACCTTTTACTTAGAACATCTGGGATTACTCATCTTGTATTTACCGGTATAACAACCGACGTGTGTGTTCATACGACGCTTCGAGATGCCAACGACCGAGGGTACGAATGTCTTTTGCTATCTGACTGTACTGCAGCTACGGATGTTGGAAACTACGAAGCCGCTTTGAAGATGATCAAAATGCAAGGCGGGGTTTTTGGCGCCGTAGCAACTTCGGACGCATTTTTATCCGCAATTAATGTTGGAGTTCCAGCCGGAGCCAAGCTGTGAGTAATGAACAATTCAGCGTTGCTGAAGTCGCGTTTGCGACCGCTGTAGATTCGTTGCACGCCCTCAAGTTGGTTGACCCCAAGGGTCATCCGCCACTTGAGTTAACTAACTTCAATCTTGATGTGCGACAATATGATGACAAAGTCATATTTGGTGTCCATTCTGTTGAATTGGCAGCAAAGAATTCAAATTCATTACAGGATATAAAAGATCTGACAGTTTCTCCCACCTTGACAGAGGCAATCCATTTGCTAAAGTCAGGTGCTATTTCTTCATTGGAATTGGTGGAAGACGCCATAGCGATTATGGATAAGACAAGAAATCTCGGTACTGTGGTTGCCATAGACGAAGACGCAGTGCGCTCACAAGCGCGTAAGTTTGACCAAGAGCGCGCGAAAGGTCTAGCTACCGGAATTTTTCACGGTCTACCAATTACAGTAAAAGATGTGATCGATGTGGCAGGGTTGCCCACCCGAGCAGGATCTAAGGCCTACTACGATCTTCCCAGTAACGATGCGGCTAGCGTGAAACGCCTAAGAGATGCCGGCGCGCTCATCTTTGCGAAAGTGGCCACGCACGAATTTGCCTTAGGCGTAACCACGCCCCAATGTCGTAATCCATTTGATTCGAACAGAATTTCAGGTGGATCAAGCGGCGGGTCAGCAATTGCCGTTGCGACTGGCGTTGGCGTAGCTTCGCTTGGGACTGACACCAGAGCTAGCCTTAGAGTGCCGTCTGCGCTATGTGGGGTGGTTGGCTTCAAGCCTACTTTCGGCCGGGTCCCAACCGATGGAATCGTTCCGCTATCTTGGACGATCGATCATATCGGCCCGATAACTCGTTCTGTTCAAGACGCTGGGCTTATGCTAAATGTTTTGGCAGACACAGAGCTCTTTAACCCGTCTGCGATATCTGTCGAATTGGTGGGCACGAGAATTGGCGTATTGCAAGCGACAATCCGTAGTGCAGATGCTGAAATCGTTCAGGCAGTAGAGTCGTCCTTCCCAATACTGGCTGAACTTGGCGCTATTCTGCTGGATGTAGATAATCCATCTGCTCAGGATCTAGAAATTGCGAACTCTTTGGGTCTATTGATCTCGCGTTCTGAGGCAGCTACCGTTCACCGAGCGATGAACACTGAACTCGACCTTTGCATCCCTGAGGTTCGTGACCAGTTGCGTGAAGCGCTGAAATTAAAAGCAACAGACTATTTAGATGCTCAGCGATTCAGAGCAGTTTTGGCGGCCCGTACACTTAGTATTTTCGAAACTTGCGATGTATTGGTGATGCCAACGGTACCAATCCAGACACCGTTATGGCAAGATTACGAAAAACACCTACTTCATCTGTCGCGTAATGCAATAATTTGGAGCTTGCTTGGATGTCCCGCGGTATCAATGCCAGTTGGAGCTACGAAGCTTGGTATGCCAATCGGATTGCAATTAGTGGCTGCACCAGGAAATGAGGCGCAATTACTAAAAGTTGGCATTGCTTTGGAGCGAGCGATGAAAAAGTGAGTGCATTATGGAGATAAATAATCCATTGGTTTTAACTGAGGTTTCTGACAAATTTGCTCGCTATGAAAAAGCACTTGTTGATAGGGACCTAAGCGTCATGCGAGAGTTGTTTTGGGATAGTAAGTACACACTTCGCTATGGAGTTGCCGACGAGCAACACGGTATAACAGAACTTACGGCTTGGCGTGAGGCGCAGGCGGGTCTACCTGAGGGTCGGTCGTTACAAGACACTGAGATTGTCACTTTTGGGGACGCGTTTGCCGTTGTCAATACAGTATTTACGTATCCGGGGGAAGCTCGTCGAGGTCGCCAATCTCAGACGTGGGTTCGAATTGGTGGAGACTGGCGAATTGTAAGCGCTCACGTCTCTCAGATCTAGTTGCAGTAATAGCGGATTTAATTGCCAATGGCCATTGACAAGCGCACATTGGCACTTTACAGAACCAAAATCTTTATTCAATATATCCCGAAGAAGTAACGAACGGAGACTAAAGGACGCCCCTAACGAAGGCGTCCTTTAGTCTCCGTTCGTTCAGCTCTATTTTTATGTCAAATTACCCGATGGGAATGCATAAGTAATGTGACTGAAATCCTGCCAGAGGATGGGAAAAGTCTATTAATCTAATAGCACCAAATACGTCAACAACTTTGATATTTGCCAGACCCCACAGCGATGAGAACCGTGACAGTTGACGTCTATTCTCTCGCAACACCGCGCAATGCAACAACCGAAAGCCGATGCATATACGAGATCTGCATGAGCGCGAGCATCACCATATGCACAACAAGCCAGCCAGCCAAGAAAAGCCCGATCTTCGCCAACGTTCCGATGGCAAAGATCGGAATGATGTCGATCGAGACACCTATCACACAGACCATGGAAGCGTAATTAGCAATGCCGAGCAGCCGCTCAAGGGTGCTCACGAAATCCGCATTTTGTTTCGTATCGCTGCGGGCTCTCTCAATCCGATCGCCGATGCTGAAGCTCTGTTGGAAAAAGAGCGTTGCGAAAAGTGCGAGCAGGCCAATGATTACAAGGCCGACGGTTTGCAGCGAAGTGACCGGCACGGCGCAAACCAAAATTGCACCCCCGCCAGTTGGCGGAAGGGCGAAGAGCGCGACATTGCGGATCTGGTACCTCCACACCGCGCGCGCGACCGTGCTCGACGAGCTAAATCGCCAAAAGTCCACAAAGACTTCTCGGAGCGCGAACGGTGACCATCCTCGCATGATATCTCATCCTATTCGGTCTATGCTCAAGACGGAATGAGCCTCTCGTTCGAGATTTTGCCAAACGCCGTCGGGCGTCTCCTCAAGCGAACCTCCTACATCAGGCCAATCTGCTACACGCTGATAGGGAAATTCATCGTGTAGACCTTCAGATGTAAGCACAAACGTGCGGGGCTTGTCTTCGACCACGACCGTGATACGGATTGATTCAAACTCTCCAGCGGTCGATTGGTCTCCCGTTTGTATGCCCAGGAGTGCGCCGACATCATTCAGCAAAGATCGGCGGTCGCGCCCTTCGACGAGACGAAGGAAAATCTCTCTATTGGGATTCTTGAGCAGGACATTGAACGAGAACTTCTTACGTGTGCCTTGAAGGAGCCGGTCATCGAATCGATCAATAATTCTCCGGGAGGGGTCGGAGGTCGGAGACATCCTCCGCAGTTCGACCTCGCGAATTCCTCCTTGTGCTATCGCGTCTCTCAGATCTATCTCACGCATGACCGGAACGATCGTTACTCTGTATCGCCGTGATGCATTGATCGTGGCGCCATTCGGTGTCATCCGCAAATTCAGCGCTCGATTCAACAGGGATTGCAGCTGGGAGGTCGGGATCATTCTGGTTCGACGAATCTGCACGACGAGCGCTCCCCGAAGCGCGTCCGCCTCAAGGACCAAGACCGCTGCTGCTTCCCTGGTGGTGATGTCAGATGGCTCGATTCGATTCGTGATCACACGGTTCCGAGACGTGCGTTGATGGATCAACGCACGATCACCCCAATTGAAATTTGCCAACATCGCTCGTGCCGAACGCTGATCTCCCTCCACGCTCAACTCGCTTAGTAGGAGCCCATGCTCGGCAATGCCGTCAGCAACGACAGGATTTGCGATTACGGTACCATGATCCGGCAACGTGTCGTTATCTTCCACAGCCTCGTACATGAGTGATATCGGATCCTGCACCAGCCGACCGTTTAGGTCGGCCAAGGCGTCAACAAGAGAGAATTTTCTACCGTTGGGGGCTACAAAACCATCGAGAGAGATCCGACGATCTGGATAACGAAGCTCATAAGCCTGCAGATGAAATGCCTTAATTATCTCCATAGTGATTTGCTCTCTTTGGCTAACCAAATTCTCTCTGGCACACTTCCAGACACCGGAAACACCTGTTGGGCACCGATAAAACCCAAAACGGTCGCTCACAGCACCAGGATCAGAACGCAGACGCTTTAAACCGCAGCTCCATGAATCGCTTGCTGACCCAGACGCGAGCAAAACTGGATAGCACGCATGCGCATTGACCGATGGTCGTAACGCCTAATTTAGCACTATATTACCGCTATTGCGCTGGAATAGCGGTAATTGTGACCCGATGATGTCGTTCATGTCGGCGAAGGTAATTGCTATATCCCAAGTAGAAGTGAGCGAAAGTTTGCATCGTGTAGGAACTGGATGGCTTGTTCCTGAGCCGTAGGTAAGGGCATAACAAACTGATCGAGGGGTATCCAATTTTGACGCACCAGATCTTGCCCCAACTCTGACCATCTTAAAAATTAATTTAACTATTTGAGTAAATTAAGCATCCCTACTTCTATCGCTTGTTTCAACCTTTTTCCTAAGTATCGATAAGCATTCGAACTGTTCTCTTGTAGGGCAGCTCTTAGTATGGCTCGGACAACATTGCGACCACGAACGAGACAAGGCGTTGATATGGTGGGAGCTTTGATCGCAGAGTTTTGTGCGATCAAACGAGAAAGTTGTGATCTACCTATCCGGGGGAAACTAGTTGTGGTCGTCGGTCCCTGACCTGGGTTCGAACTGGTTTAGAATGGCGAATTGTTGGTGTTCACGACTCCCAGATCTAAATGCCGTTAAAACACCTAGAAGACATTGTGAACTGGTATTACCTCCAAAAACTCGCTTAATTTAGCAATTTATATTTCGTTTTAAGTAGTTGTGGAAAAGTAGTAGAAACATTTCGGCGGCTTTAGATTGAGCCTGACAAATGGATTCAACTGGGTCGATTCCAACTAGCCTGAAGAGTTTAGATTTCGTCGCTCAAGCTAGTTTTCATTGGCTGTTTTAGCGATATTTCCTTGCGAGGTAATGATGCACGGTCCCCGGTCGTCGAAAGTCCTAGTTATGGATTTCGGTGCACAATATGCCCAACTAATTGCCAGGCGTGTTCGTGAGCACCATGTATTTTCCGAAATCGTTCCGCATGAATTGAAAGCCAGCGAAATCCTCAAAATGGATCCAAAGGCAATTATTTTGTCAGGCGGACCAAAAAGTGTTAACCTAGAACACGCGCCGCGAATAGACCCTGCCATTTTGGAGCTAGGAATACCGATTCTTGGTATTTGCTACGGTGCCCAGTTGCTCGCTTCAATGTTGGGTGGGGTGGTATCGCGTCGAGAGGCTGGCGAATACGGCAAAATAGAGATGAGTGTTTTCGAATCCATCGGGATTATGGAAGGCATGCCAGAAACCACAGATGTGTGGATGAGCCATTTTGATGCGGTCACTGACTTGCCCAAAGGTTTTCAATTACTTGCGTCTACCCCGGATGCCCCATGTGCTGTTTTTGAAGATGCGACGCGAAAAATCACTGCCGTTCAGTTTCATCCTGAAGTAGAACACACTGTTTTGGGAAATAAAGTTTTCGATAACTTTTTGCACCGAATTGCGCTATTGGAATCTAACTGGACAAACTATTCCATTATTGAAGAAGCAATCGAGAAGATTCAACTCCAAGTTGGTTCATCAAAAGTAATTTGTGCTCTATCAGGGGGAGTCGATTCAAGTGTCGCCGCGGCATTAGTGCATCGGGCGGTGGGAAAACAACTTCACTGTGTGTTTGTTGACACCGGGTTGATGCGCGAAGGCGAGGCCAAAACCGTTGAGCATACGTTTCGGGAGCAGTTCGAGATAGATCTAATATCAGTTGATGCGTCAAATCGGTTTTTTTCCCAGCTTGAAGGAGTAATTGATCCTGAGCGCAAGAGAAAGATTATTGGTGAAAGCTTTATTCGAATTTTTGAAGAGACCGCACTGGAAATTCGCGACGCTAAGTATCTCGTACAAGGCACCCTCTATCCAGACGTAATTGAATCTGGGACTAAAACTGCGGCGCGCATAAAATCTCACCACAACGTTGGTGGCCTGCCCGATGATATTGATTTTGAATTAGTAGAACCCTTGCGGGAGTTATTTAAAGATGAAGTAAGAGCTATTGGTGAGGAGCTTGGACTTCCGGAGGAAATCGTCTGGCGCCAACCTTTTCCAGGTCCTGGGCTTGCAGTTCGGGTAGTGGGAGAGGTGACCCGAGAACGCGTAGCAATCGTTCGAGCTGCAGACCGAATTGTCGGGGAAGAAGTAACCCGTGCGAACTTGGACAAACGTGCATTATGGCAAAGCTTTGCGGTGCTTGCTGATATCCGTTCGGTGGGCGTTATGGGAGACGAGCGATCTTACGCTTACCCGATTATTTTGCGTGCGGTGGCGTCTTCTGATGCGATGACTGCCGATTGGGCTCGCTTGCCGTACGATCTACTCGAGCGAATATCGTCGCGCATTGTATCGGAAGTTCCTGGTGTGAATCGCGTTGTTTACGATATTACCTCCAAGCCACCGGCGACGATTGAATGGGAGTAGCATGAAAGTTGTTTTAGTAGTGGGTGGACTTGTCAGTTAACTTTGAAAATGATCCGCTGATTGATGACCTGAATCCGTCCCAAGCAAAAGCGGTGTCGCACCAAGGTGGGCCGTTGCTGGTAATTGCTGGGGCTGGATCGGGCAAGACAAGGGTACTAACGAGGCGAATTGCTTATCTGATTGACCGTTTCGGTGTTTCCCCTGGTTCGATATTAGCTATTACCTTCACCAATAAAGCTGCAGCTGAGATGCGTTCACGAGTAAAAGATATCGTCGGTGTAGCGTCTGCTTCGATGTGGGTGTCTACATTCCACTCTGCATGTGTACGAATCCTTAGATCCAATGCGGAAGCGATTGGGTACAAGTCAAACTTTGTCATCTATGACCAAGGTGATTCAGAAAAGTTAATTTCACTAATCACTTCTAGCGTCGGGCTTGACTCAAAGAGATTTCCGCCTCGCAAAATTGCGGCTACGATTTCGAACGCAAAGTCAGAACTCGTCTCACCTGATGAGTTGATGGCGCGCTCCAAGCATATTCTGGAGAGAAAAGTAGCTGAAGTCTACAAAACATACCAAGATCGCCTTGTCGCTGCGAACGCGATGGACTTTGATGATCTTATAACTAGGGTAGTGCAGTTGTTTATGGAGTGTCCAGATATCTTGGAACACTACCAACGTCGCTTCGAACACATCTTGGTTGATGAGTATCAGGACACGAACCAGGCTCAAAATGCGTTGGTGCTTACTCTTGGGAAAAGAAGCCGCAACGTATTTGTGGTGGGGGATTCCGATCAGAGTGTGTATGGATTTCGTGGCGCTGATATGCGAAACATCCTGGACTTTGAGAAATCGTTTGAAAATGCAACGGTGATAAAACTCGAACAGAACTATCGCAGCACCCAGACAATTCTTGATGCCGCAAATGCGGTAATTTCAAATAACCAATTTCGTGAATCAAAGAATTTATGGACTGATCAGGGAACAGGCCATAAAATCCGGACATTTGTCGGTGACGATGAAAGTCACGAAGCAACTTTTGTCGCCTCGCAGATTTCTCTTGAGCGACAATTAAGTGGCCGAAGATTCAAAGATTTCGCCGTCTTTTATCGGGTAAACTCCCATTCCCGATCAATTGAAGAGGCTCTTATACGGAGATCAATTCCCTATCGTGTCATCGGTGGGACCAAGTTTTACGATCGTCGAGAAATAAAAGACTTGATGTCATATTTACGATTGGTAGCGAATCCGTCCGACGAGGTGGCAATTCGTCGGGTTATCAATGTACCCAAACGAGGGGTGGGCGAGCAAACACTAGCTAAAGTGGCGGAAATCGCCCAACAGCGTGACATCGACTTTTTAAGTGCGCTATTTCAATATGAACGTGTGGGAGCCGCGGGACGGGCTAGAAAAGGTATCAGTGATTTCTTGATCGTGCTCGACAAAGCGAGAACTCAAGCCGAAGCTGGAATGCGTCCATCGGATCTTTTGGAATTTTTGCTTGAAGAAAGTGGGCTTGGAGAAGAACTGCGCATAGATCCAACGATTGAAGGCATGTCGCGACTCGACAACGTTTCGGAGTTAGTTTCGGTCGCTAGCGATCATGAGTCACTAGAAAGTTTTCTCGACGCGACCGCGCTCGTATCGCAAGCTGATCAACTCGAAAGTGACGATACCGTTACTTTGATGACAGTGCATACTGCCAAAGGGCTTGAGTACCCGGTTGTTTTTTTGACGGCGCTGGAGGATGGCATATTCCCGCATTCGCGTTCTCTTTGGGAGCCTAAGGACTTAGAAGAAGAGCGCCGATTGTGCTACGTCGGAGTGACGCGGGCGCGCGAATTGCTCTATCTAACTAGGGCGACCAGTAGAAATCAGTTTGGGCAGTTTAGCCCCAGCGTGCCCTCTCGATTTTTAGACGAGATTCCACGAGATTTAATGGAGGACCTTTCACCCAAGCGTTCCTATGAGGACTTGCGCCGTGTGAATTCTTATGGTTCGGGTAGCGTGTCTGAATCTGGCCTTACGAGTATCACCATGCGCCGTTTGCGATCAGATAATGCCCAGTTGGATGAGCGTAATAATAGTATGCCCAGTCTTAGCCCAAATGAAGTACGCACGGGCATAAGAGTGGTTCACGCTAAATGGGGAGAAGGCCCTATCCTTGCTGTTGATGGAAACGGCGATCGCACCACGATTACTGTCAGGTTCCCCGGAATTGGGCAAAAGACACTGCTCTTGGCGCATGCACCGCTTAAGCTTGCTTGAATTTTAGCTTGGGCTCCGATTTGGTATTTGCAAATTGAAAACGGCACGCGAAAAAAGCAACACCAAAGACAACGCGATCAGGATAATTCCGCTTATCACGATGGCGTTGCCAACGGACATGTACTTGGTTGAAACACCTCCGAGTGCTTGTCCCAAGGGAAACAACGCTACTGAGCCAAATAGATCAAATGCTGAAACACGAGAAATCGATTCGGGCGGGAAGTAATGCTGCAGCGCGGTTTCCCAATTGACCCCGATGAAGGATAAACCGGCTCCAAAGAACCCCAGCGATATTGCAATTAAATACGGCGCATAGTGGTTCGCCAAAAGAAACAACGCGGGAGCACCTCCGAGGACGATAATACTTGATGTCCAAAGAGGTCGTGTAAACCTGATTCTAAGCGCCAACGCGGCGCCAACTATGCCGCCTATGCCATCACTGGCAAGTATCATTCCCCAGATTGCCGGACCCCCAAGATATAATTTTGCAATCAGGGGGCCAAGTACGAGCATCGGTCCAAATACAAAGAGGTGCATAGCGGTATAAACCGCGATAACCACCCAACACCAGGCCTGGCTTTTGACCTCGTTGAAACCATGTAACAAGTCCCGGATTACAGATACCGGCTTTTGATGTTCGTCGCGGTCTGGTGAGCTTTGATTTGAAACGTCTTGTGTACTGAGACTAAACAAAAGAATTGAAGAAGCCAGATAAAATCCGGCGATTATCCACATTGCACCACTTGCGCCGATTACTGCGACGCCCACTCCACCAAGGATGGGACCGGCTAAATTCCCAAGTGATCTCGCGCCCTCCCTAAAACTATTCGCCGAATTTAGTGCGCTTACTTCAAATATCTCAGAGGTCATTCCGGTGAGTGTGGGGGCAAAGAAAGCTCGAGCTACTCCAGACGCTGCACCTAAGATTTCAAGATCTAATGGCGTGAAATGCGGCTCACGCAGTACAACTGCAATGGCGAATGCAATGATTGCGCGCACTGCCTCTGTGGTCATGGCTATTTTGCGCCGTTTGAATTTATCGGCTAAAACACCTCCAAATAGTAAAAGGAATACGAAGGGTAAGTCAGTGATTGCCAGGACTTTTCCAACTACATACCCCGAGTAATGGGCATCGAGTAAGGCAAATGAGATGATCACTGGGATAGCAACGGATGCTATAAAACTAAGCGACTGTGCCCCAATGAATACCCATGCGTTATGTTTGTATCTAATTGGATAAGCAGCTGCCATCTTCATTCCTTGCTACCCACGCGTGGCTAGCCATTAAATAGATTTGTATTTTGCTCGACAACTTGGCTTGCCACAGGATATTTCTTGTTTGAACGGTTTGTATTGCTGACTTTTGGCAAGCAAGATAACCATCTTGGATTGTTTGTAATTGAAATGCGATTCGAGCGTCTTTGGTTGCCTGCTCGCGCCAACTGATTTCTAATTAAAGACGCCTAATTGCCACCCTTAATTGTACTTGGACAGGAAATAAAAAAGTTTATAACGGTTAGTTCCCGAGTTCGTCTCTTAGCTGATTGAGTCCAACGAATCCCAACTCAAATCCTCGCTGATGAAAATCTGAGAGTGAAAACTTGGATCCGCGCGCTCGCCGCGATGCCTCTCGGGTTTCAAGCCAGACTCGCTCACCAATTTTGTAACTTGTCGCTTGAGCTGGCCAACCCAAATATCGATCTACTTCACTTACACTAAATTCGCGCTCCCGACCACTCACTGAATGGATAAGTTCCACCGCGAGATCCGGTGTCCAGGGCCTGCTAGGTAGAAAACTATGGTTTTGCGGAATTTGGAATTGATGGTGTAAACCAATGTCAACTACGATTCGTGCCGCTCGAAAAGCTTGCGCGCTCAGCATCCCTAGTCGATAGACCGGATCTTCTAAGTACCCGAGCTCGTCCATAAGCCGCTCCGCATATAACGCCCATCCCTCTAAATGTCCAGAGATGGCTCCCAGTAAACGAGAAAATGCGTTGAGCTTTTCGCCTAAGAAAGTTATGTAGCCGAACTGAAGGTGGTGTCCGGGAACGCCTTCGTGATACGCGGTGGACACTTCTGTCCATAGCGGGAAGGTATCACGACCCATTGTTGGGTACCAAGTTCTGCCCGGTCTTGAAAAGTCTGCGTTGGGCGGGGTGTAGTACATCGCTGCAGCCCCGCCCGAAGGAGCAATCATTGCCTCAACTTTTTTTACTGGTTCTGGAATGTTAAAGTGCTTGGAGTTGAGCTCTGTAATGGTGGAATCCAGAAGTTCTTGGTTCCACTTCAAGAAGTTCTCTTCTCCTTTTATTACATACCCGGCCTTGGTCTCAAGGTGATCCATGACCTGTGCCAATGAAGCATTTGGAAGAATCTGTTTGGCGGTTTTAGCCATTTCTTGATCGATTCGATTTAGTTCGTCCCATCCCCAGGAGTACGTATCGATGGGGTCGACTTGAGTTCCGTTGAACGCTCGGCACTTTAGTGCCCATCGGTCGGCCCCGATGTAGTCACTCGCTTTGGTAGAAGAGGCATATTCATTTTCAAGAAAGTTGGCAAATTCAAGGTACGCGACCGCTGCGGATTTGGCGTTTTGTTCTAGTTCTTTAGCCAGGTTTTGGTTTGAACCCCTATAGCTTTGTCCCAAGTTTGCGAAATAGCCGTTTTTCTCATTTGCATACGCTCTAGCTTGCATTCCACAGGCAAGAGCTTGTCGAACGGAGGCACTTTTATTTTCCTGCAGACCCATTTTAAGGGTGACTTTATACTGCATTAGTGCATTTTCGACTTTCGATAATCGATTCGAAACAAGGGCAAAATCGTCGTCTGTCGCACGGGGCATCATGTCAAAGACCTGTCGAATCGACTGCATTGGACTCGCAATGACGTTTAGGTCGCGAAGGTGTTCTTCTTGGTTGAAACTGTCGATGTCAACGTTTAAACGCTCAGCGATAGCAACTTTTGCAACTCGGTCGAGTGGCTCTGACTCTTTTGCACCAGTAATGTCTGTTAGCGTTTTTTGGTTTAGCGCTGCAAAGGCTTTCGACCCTTCAGGGGAATAGTCGCCATACCCATCGGTTGGTTCACCAATACCAAAATACGTCGCGGAGACTGGGTCAAGTTTTATAATTTCGGCGAGGTAAGAGTTGGCGATCTCTCGGACATTTTCATTGGGCACGGCGGGTTCCTTGAAGTTTCGAGTGCAGGCGTAGTCAATCATTACTCTAATTCATAGATTTAGACACGCTTTAGATAGTTGCTCATAATGGATATTAGGCGATAATTTTGAGTTCGAAAAGTCGCTGTTGGTAATTATCGAGGCATCCGCATAGGTATTTTAACGTTCTTTGAGTTGACTTAAGACTTGATGGACTGAAATTTCACTACTATTGGTGCAAAAGCAACTTGTATTTCTCAAAACTGCCACTTAGCGGCACATTGGAGTTCGAAATGCGCTAACATCATTGTGCGGTCGGAATGGGGGAATCAGTCTGGCCGCGCAATGAAAAATAATGTCTGACTACGGGTTATTCGCGACCCGAGTCAATAGGGGGGCCTAATGATAAGACGATTATCTGCGATATTAATTATTCTTGGCGGACTAGCTCTTATTATTGTGCCGGTCGTCGAGAATGTGTGGACGGGCTCTGCGCCCGCAAAAGCAATGATTAGCTCGTTTAAGCCGGTAATGACTACTGCATCACTACAAGTGATTCAAACTGACCTACAACAGCTTGGAGCTGCTAATCAACAACTAACTACCCAGGCAATACCGGCGCTAGCTGGTCAATTGCACATGACTCCAGCGCAGCTTCAACAAGCTATGGCGACCAACTTCAAGTCGGTCGCAACTGGACTAACCCAACTTCCAACAATTCTTGCACACTTTGATAACTACGGCACTCTGCTTCAAGGTCAGCTAGCCAATTATCAAGCTGCTGCAGCAATGCCGGTGAGCGGCGTTCCTATGACGGTTATGCCGTGGGGGTTCTTGTTGGCCGGTATTTTAGCGGTGGCCTTTGGAGTTGGAATGCTCATGACCAAGGGTCGCGGTCCTGCAATTGCGGCAATAGTTCTTGGAGCTGCAATTTTGGTCTCGAGTCTCGCGTTTTCATTTCCGCATAAGGCAGTTTCGGCTGATCATATGATGACAGGATTACGTCCGGTGATGTCTGAGCAGAGTGTTGCTGGAATGGGTCAAGCCCTGGGTGTGGTAAATGCTATGGTTGGTCAAATGGAGACTCAGATGTTTCCATATGTGGCCAAGCAACTGAACATGACGCCTCAAGCGTTTAGTTCATTTATGGGAACTCAGTTCCCAGCTGTTGGAACTGTTTTGACCGGTATGCCAAGCACGATGGCGGTGTTTGACGGAATGCATAGCAAGCTTGCTACTAATATCTCCAACTACCAAAAGGCATCGCAAATACCAAGTATGACGTTCTTGGTGTGGATGCTAGTTACAGTTGGAGCAATCGGACTCCTTGGTGGATTGGCTGGCGTAGCGAGCAAAGAAGCCAAAGATACAGGCAAAGATCATGGATCGCCCACTAGTCCCAGGTCAGAAACGACTTCGGTCTAATATACGGTCGAGTTGCGTGTTTTTTGGCAACTTTAGCAAAGAAGCCGATCAGCACGTGACACATAAAGATAATCGGGAGACGACGAGGCGCGAAACGCTTTGAGATCTCCCGATTATTTTGTTGTCGAGACGAATATAAGAGGCCAGTTTCATGAGATGTCGGGCGAATAAAGTGCGAGGAGTTGACGCGTTGATTTCGTTGTAAAGCGGTCTTTGTTTGGCTCTTGGATGCGATAGATTGTGAGAATTTGCTAAAAGTGGTGACTCAAAAGCCTTCTAAATAACGAAAAACCTGGATTTATCTTCATTGGAGCTCTCTCGATGGTGCAAAGCCATCGAATTGTGCCTAATATAAGTTCCCGTGGAACGTCATTACCGTGTAGTAGTTGCAAAGCCTGGACTTGACGGTCATGACCGCGGCGCCAAGGTTATTGCCCGGGCATTGCGTGATGCTGGTTTTGAGGTCATATATACTGGCCTACACCAAACACCAGAACAAATCGTACAAGCTGTGGTTCAAGAAGATGCGGATGTACTAGGCCTATCCTTGCTTTCGGGTGCTCATATGACCTTGGTGCCAAAGATCCTAAAAGAACTAGAAGATGCCTCTTTGGAGGATGTGGTAGTTGTGGTGGGTGGAATTATCCCAGATCAAGACATTGAGCCACTCGTTGCTATGGGTGTCGCGAAGATCTTCACCCCGGGTGCATCTCTTCCGGTGATTGCGTCCTGGCTTGAAGAGGCTCTTGATGCTCGTGAACGCGCCAATGGCTGACTGCAATCTCTAAGTCGGTTACCAAGGAGTATTTAATTTGGATTTATACGAATACCAGGGCAAAGAGTTTTTCTCTCGCTATGGAGTGCCAACTACCCAAGGCAGACTTGCTGCGACCGTAGAAGAGGCCAAATTTTATGCCAAAGAGGTCGGGTTTCCCTGTGTGCTAAAAGCACAAGTTCATGTGGGAGGTCGGGGCAAGGCTGGTGGCATTAAAATTGTCAACGACCAAATCGAGGCAAGCAATGCTGCTGATGCAATTCTTGGTATGACGATTAAAGGTCATGTAGTTGATCGAATTTGGATTGAACAAGCTACGCAAATTGCAAAAGAGTATTACTGTAGTTTTACTCTTGATCGTGCTGAGCGCAAGTATCTTCTTATGCTTTCAGCCAGTGGTGGGATCGATATCGAAGAAGTGGCTCTTACAAATCCCAAAGCAATTATACGACGACATATTGACCCAATTCACGGCGTCAGTGAGCAAATCCTTGCACAGGCAGTGGTGGATGCCGGAATTGACGAGAAGGCGCAATCACAAGTTGTAGAAAGCTTGACCAAGCTTTATAAGGCCTTTGTAGACGGAGACGCAGATCTGGTGGAAGTCAATCCCTTGGTGCTCGACACCGCTGGGAAAGTCAAAGTTTTAGACGCAAAAGTAACTCTTGATGACAACGCTGCGTTTCGACACCCAGAATGGGAATCGTATTTTTTAACCGTGGAGTTAGATCATCGCGAAAAGATAGCCAAGGAACTTGGTCTAACTTATATAGGGCTCACTGGGTCAGTTGGTATCATCGCTAACGGAGCCGGGCTAGCGATGGCAACATTGGATGTGGTAAACCAGGTCGGAGGCGAGGCCGCCAATTTTTTAGATTTAGGCGGTTCTGCAAGTGCTGATACTATGGTTGCGGCGCTAGAAGTAATCAATGATGATGATAACGTGCGATCGATACTGGTAAATATTTTTGGTGGAATTGTTCGATGTGACTTGGTCGCCCAGGGGATTTGTGATGCGTTACAACGAGTGAAGCTAAAGG
Organism: Actinomycetes bacterium; assembly: GCA_021785005.1. Lineage (GTDB taxonomy): Bacteria > Actinomycetota > Acidimicrobiia > Acidimicrobiales > Acidimicrobiaceae > Acidithrix. The sequence continues at coordinate 3,900 of JAJYGT010000077.1, read as the reverse complement.
CTCCGCTAGTAATACGATTGGATGGGACTAATGCCGACCGCGCATATGAAATTTTGAGACCACTTACATCTGACGCTCTGATGATAGAGACAACCATGCTTTTGGCGGCCTCGCGAGCTGTAGCTGCGGCGAACGAGCAGAGGAATTAAATGGCCATTTTTGTTGACGAAAATACCAAAGTCATTGTCCAGGGGCTTACTGGGGGTCAAGGTCGGTTTCACGGACTTCGCAACCGTGAGTATGGTACGAAAATAGTTGCAGGTGTCACCCCGGGAAAAGGTGGCACAGACGTTGACGGTATCCCAGTTTTTGATACAGTTGAAGAAGCAGTTGCTCTCACGGGTGCGACCGCGAGTTTTGTATCAGTGCCACCGCGTTTTGCGCCAAATGCAATTATTGAGGCTGCAAAGGCAGGGATTTCTTTTGTAGTTTGCATTACGGAATTTATCCCGACCAAAGATGAGGCCTATTTTTTCAATTTACTTCGGGATGAATATCCAGGTACCCGTTTGCTAGGTCCAAATTGTCCGGGTATCATTTCGCCAGGTAGATGCAATATTGGTATAACCTCAGGTGCCATTGCTCTTGCTGGTGGTCCAGTTGGGATAGTTTCTCGCTCTGGGACCCTTACTTATCAGGCGATTCATGAACTGTCTCAGCAAGGGATTGGTCAAACAACATGTGTGGGGATCGGCGGTGATCCGGTTCCTGGTACGACATTCATTGATTGCCTGGCAGCATTTGAAGCCGATGTTGAAACAAAAGCGGTTTTGATGATCGGTGAAATTGGCGGTAGTGACGAAGAAAAAGCGGCTGAGTATATTTCGGAGCACGTTTCCAAGCCAGTGGTCGCCTATATCGCCGGTCAAACCGCGCCGCCCGGAAAAAAGATGGGTCATGCTGGAGCGATTATTTCAGGATCTGCGGGAACTGCGAAGGCGAAAATGGATGCGCTTGCTGCTGCGGGAGTTTACGTCGCTGCGAACCCGACCGCAGCTGGTGAGATCATGGTTGATATCGTGAAGAAGTTGAGGTGATTGCTCTTGCGAGTTGTGGTGAAGTCGTCGCTAAAGTAGCCTATGGGCTTGGCATCAGATAAAAGCAGCGCTCGGATTCAATTAAGCAATGCCTTGCTAAGCATCTCGGCGTCATAGTCGATCAAGAGTCATTCGACAGAGTTGCACCCCCAAACGTCCTCGTGGGGAGTAGTTGCGCAAAGTCTGTGAGCATTTGGATATCGCCGGTCAGCAGGCTCGTTGTCCTTGAGTGGAATTCTAGAACCTTCTGTTTCAGTTGTCTCGATTTCCGTAGATTACAGAAGTACTGTATGTGTTAGTGACCTACATACGTGTGGCCATGGCTAGTTTATTAGGCACTAATCGCTTCGTTTGACCTTGAAAGTGGATTTACGCTAGATATCGCAATACGCCACGTCAACGCCAACATCGCGGGCTACAACGATCGGAAGCGCTCCGATGGTGTTGGGCTGGTCAATTGCGACCAGAACGCGTCCATAGCTCGAAAGATGACGAAACGGACCGGTGATCCTGGCCTCGTCTTGGACGAGCGCCTTGTCGAAAACTTTCTCGCCATTTGTTTTAAGGGCAGTGGCGCAGTGGCATGGTGTGCAGATTTTCCAACATCGAGGCCACAATAGATGTCATATGAATATTCCATTAGAGAGATCCTCCTCTCCTTGGTTGGTCACAGTCGCCGCGACACTCGATGCGGTCACCCACGTTACGACGCGACCTGGCCAAAGTAGGCCTAGCCATGTCCCTATTGACCGTCAACAAGCGTCTCTGAATCTGGCGACAACACCCCGCCGGATTGTTAACGACAGGGGAAGAAAGTCATACCAGATTCAGAGACCTGGCCCCGACCTTCGGGGCCTACTTAAAAAGGTAACGGGAGTAAAGGCGGTTCTAATTGTCAATGGCACGGTCTGACCCTGTGGTTTTTGTATCCCAGTTTGGACGAATAGCCGAAATGTCTGGCCTTGAAAATCAAAAGAATTAATTTAAGCTGAGGCAAATATTCCACTTGGGCTTGCTGCAAGGAGACGCGCGAGATGTTCGAAAATTGCTGTTCTAATGGCGAGATCTCGGATTACGTTACTTTCCTTAGGCATCGACGTATTGTGCTAGTACGCACCACGGCCATTTAATTTCCAGATTGAGTCATGCGAGTTGTCGCGCACGAGTATCGAGATGGTTTTGCTCAAGCACTGCTTTTAGAAGTTAAAGACTTCGAAGGAAATCTTTTTTAAGAGCCTAAGAATTTTCGCTTCTTGACGTTGTGACAGCAATCGATCCGGTTATTACATTACAAGACATTGAAACACGTATAGTAAGGCGGATCGCAGCCAACGACTGTTTTCTGGATCCATTAGACGTTGGCTGCTCGTGAATGTCGACCGCCTGGCTAAATCGGCAAAGGCGGCTGTCCAGCAGCACTTAATTTGGAATTATATCGACTACTAGTGCAAAGGACTTTGCGCGCTTCTTATAAACAACTCGGAAAGGCTGATTATTGGTGATTGAGCCGGAGTTTACGAATAGTGGCAGAGATGCGCTGTTGCCTGGAAATTACAGAACCAATAGAAAGTGCAATATAAGCTCTTCGCACTGCTGTAATGGCCTGAAAATGCTTATGAGAAGAGTCTGAATTTGCGCACGATTCGGCATCGTACCACGCAGTGCCGAGGTGTGACGTATTTGCAAAACCGTACACACAGGAGGTAGCCACTACCGAAGAACGATCGGATCGTTCGATCTAGCGATTGTAGAATCGGTCGAGATTACCCGTTACGCTAAGTCTAGGTCCTGGGTCGTTGAAAATTTGCTCATTTTCTTGTGTATGGCATTCGCCGGATCAATTCGCAAGATCATTTTTCTTTGCTGCGAGCGGTTTGGAGTAATTCCCACGTTTGGAAGTGACTGTCTATAAGTTGGATCGCTAGACTTTCACCCCAAACGACTTCCGCTGATTGTGAAAAGTTAAGGAGAGCACCCTTGATAGTGTTCTTGAAAGCAGTCTTTGATACGGTCCCATTATTCCGACATCCGGCAGCGAGCGGTCTAATCAGGCAATGTGCTAAACCCACCTCAATGTTTGCGAGACCGTAGTTAGGATCTGCACAAATGATGAATCCCTGGTCGGATTGCTGGATCAAGTCTTTTTCGATAGATGCGGCAACGTGAAATTTGCTTCTAGGTGTTGCTTGAGCAAACGTTTCAATTGAAACGTTTTTCCTTGCAAGAATTTTGCCGTCAAACATCGATACTCCGTTGTCGTAGCTTGAAAAAGTGCGAGAGGTGAGTTTCACAGGCGGATATTCACGATCTAGCGCCTCTTTGGTGCCGCGGACCCAAAAATAAAGAAGGCGGTCTTCTGGAAATTCAGACAACAAATTACCCTAGTGGTTGAAAGATGTCGCCCTCACCGACAAAAGTTTATGCAATCTGTCCTTGGCAGACGTCAGATCGGTGCAGGTGTATGGTTCTTTCTTGTCCTTGTCAAAAATGCAAACAATTGGAGAGTCATCTGGGAATACCTCTAGGTCAATTGCCCATCTGTGTGTGCGCCACATGAAAACGAAGGAGTTGTCGTCACCGCGTTCAATGCGCGGCATTGGAAATGACCAACTAGCGAGTTCCTTTGCGACTGAGCGTGCGGCCTCTTCCGCCTCGGTAGACGGCTTTTCTAGCTCAGTCAGATCAGTGCGCATCTTCGAATCTTCACGAATCACCTGAATACGTTCTTCGACCTTGCTAATTTGAACAATATCCAATGCGGAGGCCATTTCTTGGTCAATCTTATCGATCGTTTGAATCAAGTCATGACGTTTATTACTCATTTCAGCGCCTCTTGAGTACGACTGGGCATTCTCGAAGCAAA
>JAJYGT010000036.1 GCA_021785005.1 Actinomycetes bacterium | reverse complement strand
GTTGCTTTTTCCGCGTGACCAACTGAACCAAGTGTGGAAACTCCGTCGTGTTCTAACTGCTTTGTCAGCTGAGGGCTCTAGTGCGCCGGGTCTCGAACTATTGATTGATAAGATTCGACAAACAAAATCCAACGGAGACTTCCTGGCCGAAATCGCTAAAAGTCCAGGAATGTAGCACTGGTCATGTGCTTTATTGTGATTCGCAAGACATCTTGCAAGATATGTTCCTCAAGCCAAAGACGCGACTATACTCATTAAGGCTATGAAACCGGAAATTCACCCAAAATATGTGTTGGCTCAGGTTGTTTGCTCGTGCGGTAATACCTTTGAGACTATGTCTACTAAGAACTCACTTCATGTCGAGCTATGTAACGAATGTCACCCTTTCTATACTGGCAAGCAGAAGCTTGTTGATACTGGCGGGCGCGTTGAGCGATTCCAACGACGCTACGGTGTGCGCCGCGAACACTAGCTAGCAGTTGTACAGCGCCCTAAGTGCACAAGTAACGCTTGGGGCAACGAGGTTAATGGGAATTCGCTGTGTCTTCGAGTAGTCCTTTGGATTCTTTATCCGAAGAGTTAGCGTGTAAAGTATTTGATGCGCTCAAACTCGATATTGTGCTCATTCCCAGAAGGTCCAACGATCAAGAAATTGCACTAGGCAGTTTGTCAAATTTCAGTGATTTTGGCTCATTGCATATTTCGTCGGGTATTTGGGCCTTTGGGTTCGATTCGGGCCTTTATTTCTTTATTAGCACTCCCGTGTTTCTTGACACCACAAAGCTTTTAGTTTTGGCGTCGCGTGTTCGCGCGAAAAGAGTAATTGTTGTGATCGGTGCATTTGAATCTTCAACTGCACGCCATGCTGTAAAATCCGGCGCACAGGCGCGAATCAGTGCCGGCGCAGTGCATGGACAGTTGTCAAGTGCTACATTTGAACTCTCTATTTACATCGCGTACGCGACAGATAATATTGAACTATTCGAACCAGTAATGTCGCTCATTGAGACTTCTATTGACGGTTTAGGTACGCGGTCGTTTCCATTATCGGAGATAGAGGATCAATTCCTGGCGGACGTTTGTTGGCGCTACGGCGTACAAATGTTTGAGTATCTCGGTATTCCATACGCCATGGTAGATCACGAGCGTAATATGATTAAACCCGGAGTCTCTGAGGCAGAGTTCGAACTGCTTGAGATGACCGGAGCGCTTAGGAATATACCTTCTGCGTTTAGATCGATTAAGACTGAAATTTTTCGACAACGATTTGGCTCCCGTTTTGGCAACATCGCGTCATCTTTAAAGTCACGGTGGTTGGGGTCGGTAATTATTGCCGGGGCCGACAACATCGGTGCGAACCATGTGGCTCGTATCGATGTTCATCGAGACGGATTTATAGGATCCTCCCCATTTTCAAGTTTGGAAAAGGCTAAAGGTGGTTTTTGGGGTGCGCATGGAGACCCCTGTGAGTTTTTGTTGGTGGACTTTGCGAATGACAGGAAATGCATATTTGGAGTAACTGCCTCGTTGGACTTGTCGTGCTTGGCTAAAACGGTTGAGGTTTGGAATGTGATTAAGCATGAGAGGCCTTCGATCGGTATTGGCGTGATAGTGACACCTGAGCTTGGTGATGTTCCGACCTTTAAGAGTTTGGTAAGCACAGTATCCACAGAGATGCAAGTTATGACTGTTTCGTCATCTTGGAAAGACAGTTTGCACATAGTTAGGTTGAATGATGGGTTATAAGGAGCGAATTGCTACTTTGGAGGTCGAATATGAGGAAGTTGTAGCTGAACTTGCTGATCCGGCAATATATGGCGATCAAAGGCGATTGAAAGAGGTTTCGCGACGTCACAAAGAACTTGAAGCTATCGTACGCACGTTCCGAGAATTGCGATCGATTGAGGATGATATTTCCACAGCACGTGAACTCTATGAGATTGTAGAACCAACTGAGCGTTCATCTATGAACGACGAAATCGAACTCTTAAATGAGAGACATCATGAAATTGAAGTGCGGTTGGAGTTGCTTTTGCTTCCTCGCGATGAAAATGACGGGCGCAACGTGATCGTCGAAATACGTGGCGCCGAAGGCGGTGAAGAGGCAAATCTTTTTGCCAAGCTGCTTTTCGACATGTACGTTCGTTTTGCAGATCGAAAGGGCTGGAAGTGGGAGCTTCTTGGAGCCGATCCTTCTGATCGCGGAGGATACAACGAAATCGCCCTTCTTTTTAAAGGCGAAGACGCATGGCGCTATCTAAAACATGAAGGTGGTCCACATCGTGTCCAACGAGTACCGGTGACTGAATCACAGGGTCGAATCCATACGTCGTCTGCCACAGTCTCGGTGTTGCCCGAGGCAGATGAGGTGGAAGTGGTGATAGATCCAAATGAACTTCGAATTGATGTGTATCGCTCAACTGGTCCAGGTGGCCAAAGCGTGAATACGACTGACTCGGCGGTCCGTATTACCCATATCCCAACAGGGATGGTGGTTGCTATGCAAGACGAAAAGAGCCAAATTCAAAACCGTGCGAAGGCGCTTCAAGTTTTGCGCGCCCGTCTTTTGAAGCTAGAACAAGATCGACAATCTGAGGCACTTTCTAGCGCCCGACGCAGTCAAATCGGCGGGGGTGGACGAAGTGAAAAGATTCGAACCTATAACTTTAAGGAAAATAGAGTTACCGATCATCGAATCGGTCTGACCTTGTACAAGTTAGATCGCGTGCTCCTAGGCGAACTCGACGAAATATCAGACGCACTGATACTTGACGAACGTTCTCGACAGTTAGCCGGTGATCAAAGTTGACTACTGACCCTGATTTGAAGGTTTTGGTTTCGATTCGCCTTTAGCGCGTCGTCATCTTTAGGCCACAATGCGCAATGACTACTCTTTTTGAACTAGCACAATTTTACGCCAATTCTTTTGGAGGAATAACGCAATCTACCTGGGCTGTTGCCGAGGCGGCTAATGTCGCGATAAAGGAAGTTTACGTTTCAAAAGTAGAAGTTGATCAGCTTCTAAGAGATCGAATGTCCACTTACGAGACCAGACTTCTTAGCGGTGAGCCGCTTCAATATGTACTTGGACATTGGAGTTTTCGAAATTTGGATCTCATTTGTGATCGCCGAGCCTTGATTCCAAGACCAGAAACTGAGTTGTTGGTTGAACGCGTATTTGAGAGGCTGTCCAAACAGGCGAATTTGCTGGGACTCGATCTTGGAACCGGAACCGGAGCGATCGGCCTTTCTTTAGCCTCTTCGAGTTATTTCGAGTGCGTATTTTTAGGCGATGTTTCCTTGGATGCACTTAGCTTGGCATTCGCAAACCTGGTGAGAAACACCGAACAGATCAAAGCCAAGGTTGAGTTTGGTCGGGGCGAATGGTTTGAGGCACTACCTGGGATGGCAAACAAAAACCTTGACGTGGTAGTTTCGAACCCACCGTATATTCCAACGAGGATGCTTTCACAGCTAGATGCCCGTGTGAAAGCTGAGCCCAAGCTTGCATTGGATGGAGGGTCGAATGGAATGTCGTGTCTGATCGAGATTTTAAACAAAGCCAGACGATATTTAAGGTCCGGGGGACTTTTGGCGTGTGAAATCGGTGAGGAGCAAGGTGAGTTTTTGAGCGGATATGCCGCTGACTTGCAATACCGTCAAATAGAAATTATTAAGGATTATTCAGGAAAGCCCCGATATTTATTTGCTCGTGCAAGCAGCTGAATCCTGTTAGGCATTCAATAGCTGAGTTTCCTTTTTGGTTTGAGTAGTATGGCTTGAGACTGAAACTTTGTGCTCATTTGATCCATGTACCGGGAGATGGCCAATAGGTACGTAAATATGTAGTTCAAAGGCGTTTATTTGTGCTTATGCTCTAGATTCCACGACTCCTTTCAGGTAAAGTGGAAAATATTGCCAGGTGGATTAGTGCATCAAAATAGGCGGGGTCATAAACGCCTGACACCGAGAGCGAACCCACTGCTAGCAAACAGTGACGGTGGTGCTTTGCTTTGCTTTTTGTAGACCGTGGTACACGAATGTCTAATTGCGCCACTTTCTTGCTCCGATTTGTCTATTTAGCGGTTTTCCACTCGATGAATTCAAAGGGCCGAATTCGGTATCGCGCGATGTTGCCCTCGTGCAACTGCTCAAATTCGCTTAGCAGCGTTGTCTGAAATCTTTGCTGATCTTCTACAGGAATATGTGCTTTTGTCCATTTTTGCGAAAATCCGTCTAAATCCACTATCCGGTCTTTCACGGCATACTCGATAGCTGTGGCAATTTCTTCCCGATAATGTAAACGAAACGGATCGGGCTCTCCTAGGCTTTGCCGGATTACGACATATTTTTGCGCAGAACGTTCATATGCCCACACAAAAACGTCACGCAGCAGTTCGACTCGGTTGAGCTCGTATACGCCTAAAGTTCCATCGATGTACGTTTGTTCGGGGACATCAATGAACGAAACAGGGCAGAGATTCTGGCGGATTAACGGAATATTCGCAGCCAACCGCGACACGCGCTTGTTCACGTCTTCGAAAGGCTGTAGATACGGCAGATGGATCATGGCGAAAAAGGCCTGCTCGAATGGATCCCGAATCTCCTGAGCTGTAACGAGAATACGCTGGAACAGTTCGTCTATCAGTTGTGGCATCGCGATGGGTACGAAGGTAGATTTGCCAATTCCAACCGGAATATTTCGTAAGCGGCCGCAACTTTTTTGATCGGGTAACAGGTTGTCGGAGAGCATGGCATGAAGGTTCAAAACGGTGTAGCGGTTAAATGCGACCTGATCGGCGGAATTGACTAGAAATTCGATAGCCGCCTTGTGATTCAGGATCATCTGGGTTTCGGTCTGGTCCTTTCCATTTGCAACTTGGCCATAAGCGATCAGATGTTCTGTTTCCAGCAAGGAATAGGTATTTCCTTCTAGGCGACTTGATGCCCAAGAAAGGTCGATCAGTAGTCTGTCGAGGATCTGGCGCGCATAGGTACCGGCGGTTTTTTCGGCACCCGGCGTTGTTCCAATATGGAGTAGGTGAGCGCGCACAGGCTCGGGTAAGTAGTAGGTTTCGTTTGGCTTGTAGACTTCCAGAAATTCCCGGCGATATCCCACCGGTGGGCGCTGCGTCAGTGGCTTACGTACAATTTGACGAATCTCATCGCCTTGTGGGGAGATGGGGATGTATATTTCTGCTGTGGATTCAAATCGTTCTGGCGGCGGGGTCACGGAAGTTTCGTTCTGGACTACGAATAAACGGTATCGTGTGCCTTTTCCTACGCCGACTTTTTTGATAATGCCATTCTTCTCAAGATCAACTAACCTTCGCTGTAGCGAACGGCGGCTGATCAGACCTTGTAAATGCATTAGTAATGCATTTAGGCGAACGCCATCGTGTCGCTCTTCAAACAGGTCGAGGATCTTTTGATTTATTTCCGTAGGTAATTTCTTGGGCACCTAAATTCCTTAACGTAATTGACGAAGTCTAGTCTTTTTGGCGCGTATTTGCAATGTGCGCCAAAAAGAATGGCGCGTATTTGCAATGTGCGCCAAAAAGAATGGCGCGTGAGGTGGTTCAGCTGCTACACGATATGAATCGGGGCAATAGCGATCCGATAATTACACTCCATACTTATGCGATACGAAAAACGCTAAAAGTGCTATACGTAGACAAATTGAATCGCTCAATCTTTGCTTATTTTAATTCGATAAGGCGGATTCAGGAGATGTTAGAGGTTTTCTAAACGCGTATCGACTTCATTAAGTGTGTTTAGTTGTATGGTTCAGTTCTTGCTACGGCGATACGTAAAACTTTGTACATGGATGACGGACCAGCCAGACATTAAGAGTGCTTTTGAAAATATTGCATTGTTTAGCAAATGTCTGTCAAAATCCCCGTTCCAGTCACCTCAGGTTCTTATGCGCTTTACTGCTCTGGTTCGATCTGCAAACACTACACAAAATTATCGTGTCGTGAAACAACACCAATTAAAGCGAAAACCGATATCCTCAGACTTTAGGGTGTCCACCGAGAGGTTAGCAGACCACGAGAGCGATGGTCGTCATTGTGATAGAAGCCACCGCTGTCGCCCTGCAACTGCAACGATTCACAGGTTCAACTTTGAGCTAGTCGACGCAACTTGGAAGCGGAATCTATGTCTAAATCTATTTTATGTTCATTTGCGCAATGGTATTGTGCGCCTGGAGAGACTCGAACTCCCAACCGCCTGATCCGAAGTCAGGTGCTCTATCCGTTGAGCTACAAGCGCGGGTGATAACCATTGTATTCGAAAATCTCGCGATGTAATCATTGTCGATAAGTCTCGTTGGATTGTCTGCTTCACCAGACGCATGATATTACTTTATGTGGTTTTAGAGAGACCTTGGAACCCGCTACTTGAAGGCCGAAGTTGTGCTCAAGTAAAGGTGTGATTTTACCTCGCGCGAACGGTGTACTTTTAGCCGTGATGTCAGAGAACAATACGATGCTACACAGGACTGTCACAGGATTTGGGCCCTAATCTAGGTCTTATTAATTCGCATCTTGACGTGTAGAAAGTACTAAGGAATTGACTTGAGTAATGTGAAACAAACTTTTACAAAGCGAGTACTGCCGGTCGTTGCTGCAATTATATTATTTGCGGGTGGCTATCTGGTGCGGATGACTACGTCAAAGACAAAAAACACTGCAGCAACAATTTCCAGCAAAGTGATTACCGTTGCGACGGGCAATGCTTCTCAGTCGATTTCGGCATCTGGCACGATAGAACCAACTACACAAGTTAACTTGAATTTTGCAACTTCAGGAACTGTAAATCAAGTCTTAGTCGGTGTCGGACAGACTGTGCAAGTTGGCCAGGCACTGGCGAATTTGGTGACCGCGCCGCTTTCCGAGGCAGTTGCGCAAGCTCAGGCAAATCTTTCATCACAGCAGGCTAAGCTCGCGAACGACCAAACGGCAAATGCTCTAGCGGCTCAAATCACTGCCGACGAGGCGGCAATAACATCTGCGCAAGATGCTTTAGCGACGGCCGAATCCAATTTGTCAGCAGCTACGTTGACTTCAACTAGCGCAGGAGTTGTTACGGCGATCAATGTCACATCGGGGTCAAGTGTGGGAACGTCTCAGGGATCTGCGGCAGCAAGTGCAACACCTGATTTTACGATTCAAAGCGAAAACTCCTGGGTAGTGAACGCGGGTGTGGCGGATGTCGATATCGCACAGGTTCAGGCGGGCGAGCAGGTTTCGATTGTTCCGCAAGGAACTACAGATATCGGATACGGGACTGTTTCATCCATTGGTCTTGTGGCCACTTCGTCAGGCGGAGTTGCCACATTTCCTGTGACTATCAACGTAACTGGAAACCCGGCTGGGTTTTACTCTGGCGTACCAGCACAAGTCACAATTACCACGAAGGTGGTGCCAAATGCCATCCTAATTCCAATCTTGGCCGTATACGGGGGCACAGCGTCACCGTATGTACGAATGGTAACAGGATCGGGTTCGATAAAAGACGTGTCCATTACTCTTGGAACTGCAAGCGGTATCGACATCGCTGTACAATCAGGTCTCCAGGCGGGCGACAAGATCGAGGAGCGTGTTCCTAAATTCGGAGGTCTCGCAGCTGGGCGTGCGGCCGGCCTAAAAGGCGGCCTGGGCGGGGGCGGCCTGGGCGGAGGAGCTTTTGCTGGTGGTGGTCTTGGTGGATAGCGCAACACCACTCGTTGAGCTAAAAAATGTATCTAAGTCTTACAAGTTGGGATCTGTGACTGTTGAGGCGCTAAGGGGTGTAACGTGTACGATCAATGAAGGCGAATACGTTGCGATAATAGGTCCTTCAGGATCGGGGAAATCTACTTTGATGCACTTGATTGGGTGTTTAGATTCGCCGTCAGGTGGTGAGTACAATCTCGCTAGTGAAAGTGTTGCTGAACTTGATGATTTTGAGCTCGCTGATATTAGAAATCGAAGAATTGGGTTCATTTTCCAGCAGTTCAACTTGCTGGCTCCGATGTCTGCGCTCAGAAATGTCGAGCTACCTCTGTTGTACGCCGGCATTGACAAAAAAGAGAGGCGCGATAGAGCGACAGCTGCGCTCGCGCGAGTTGGATTAGGCGAACGATCTAACCACAAACCAACGGAACTGTCCGGCGGGCAACAACAGCGAGTTGCAATCGCCCGAGCACTTGTTGTAAATCCGAGTTTGCTATTAGCGGACGAACCGACTGGCAACCTTGACTCAGTTGCAGCACGAGAAGTGCTAGAAATATTTGACGAACTGAACAAGAGCGGTCGAACGATTGTGGTGATCACCCACGATGACGAGGTTGCTCGACACGCGGATCGGATCATACATATTCGAGATGGAAAACTCCAATCTGCTTCATGACGTGGAGGATGACACTAACAAGTGCGTTTGAAGCGGTTCAGTGGCACCGTCTACGCTCGTTGCTTACTGTGGTAGGAATTTTGATTGGCATTACCGCGGTGATGATCACAGTTGGAATTGGCGAAGGTGCACAAGCAACTGTGGCTAGTCAGATTGAATCACTTGGCAGTAATTTGCTGACCGTAACTCCAGGAAGTTCGAGTTCGACGGCTGGAGTTCGGGGAGGCTTGGGCTCGGCGACGACACTGACATTGCAAGACGCCGCGGCACTGTCCAACCCAAAAGTGGCACCGGCAATATCAGAGGTGGCTCCCATTATTGCGGGATCTGAGACCTTGACTTTTGGAACTACTACTTGGACCACGACGGTGGATGGGTCGTCGCCCGCATGGTTGTCGGTGCGTTCACGCTCGATGGAATCTGGAAGATTTATAAATAATCAGGATGTCCAAAGTAACGCACCCGTTATCGTGCTAGGGGCGCTTACAGCGCAAGAATTATTTGGCGCTGCCAATCCGATTGGCCAAACAATAAACGTGAAGTCAATTCCGATGACCGTAATTGGTGTACTAACGCCTATCGGATCTGGATCTGCTGCGCAATCTAACCAAGACGATATCGGGGTTATACCTATCTCGACTGCTGAACTATATTTTGCCAAAGCCGCGACTGGTGGAAATAGCTTGCAGTCGATACTGATCAAAGCTCAGAATTCTCAAGTCCTATCGGCTGCGTATCAAGAAATCAATCACGAACTTTTGATGACCCATCAAATTTCAAGTCCTGTAAACGCAGACTTTACTGTGACCGCTGAACAATCTATTGTGAGCGCTGCCACATCGGTTTCAACGACGTTGACCTACCTACTTGGAAGCGTTGCGGCGATCTCATTATTGGTTGGCGGCATTGGAGTTATGAACATAATGTTGGTCTCTGTGACCGAACGTACACGTGAAATAGGTCTGCGAAAAGCTCTAGGCGCTACTCGGATAGATATTAGGCGACAGTTCCTAGTCGAAGCAGCGATACTGGGGTTGACCGGCGGGGCGATAGGTGTCGCTTTAGGCGAAATTGGCCAGCGAGTACTTCCCAAGGTGATTGGTTATTCAATAAGCATTCCTGCCGTAGCAACTGTTGGTTCGTTGGTTATCGCAATTGGTATTGGTCTTGGGTTTGGCGTTTATCCGGCAGCACGAGCTGCAAAGCTTTCACCGTTAGATGCACTTAGGTCTGAATAGGAGATATTGTAAAGATGAATTTCAAACTAAGGTTTGCGTCCAAATTGGTCGTTTTGGGAGGTGCGACACTTGGCTTGGCCGCATGTGGATCTTCAAGCCAGCCTATTTCCGCTCAAGCTAGCGCATCGGGAGCAAGCACGAGTGCTGCGTCTACTGGCTCATCTAAGAAAGTGCCCAAACCACCTGCTGCAGCGGGTTTGGTAGCGGCCGTTAGTCCTACACAGATGCAGGTGCAGAGCACCACGAGCGGTGAAGTGACGGTGACGTGGACAAGTACGACAAAATTTACCGTCACGTCTCTCGGATCTATATCAAGTGTTGCCAACGGCGATTGCGTGCGTGTGGTGACTCTTTCCGGAACCGCACGTCAGATCGCCATATTGGGACAGTCCGGTACCTCCTGCAGTGCACTGCCAAACGCGGGCAATTTCGGAGGTCGGAGGAAAAATGCGCGACCCGGATTTGGCGTGATTGTTGGAACCGTTACGAGCGTATCATCGTCAAGTATTAGCATAAATCCTGTTTCTGCATCAGGCACTTCGACGACGGCTTCTTTATCGTCTACAACACGCGTCACGAATACATCTAGCGGGTCCTCTTCAAATCTAGCGGATGGTGATTGTGTTGTTGTGCGTGGAAGTACTAACTCGATAGGTACTGTGAGTGCAACGGCAGTCGCTATTTCGCCCTCAGTATCGGGCACCTGTGTTGCTGCCGGAGGAAGAGGTCTTGGTGGCGGAGGCTTCGGAGGCGCGGGTGGCTAGAAGACCGAGAATGCTAGGTAAAATTATTACGTTAGTCGTGGCAGCCGCGATTGTCAGTGTAGCCGCGATTGTGTATTCTACCAGGAGTAAGCCCTCGCAATATCAGACTGCATTTGCCTCTAAGGGAAGTGTAATTCAGTCGCTGGTCGTCTCGGGAACAATTGCACCAACAATCAGCGATTCTGTTTATCCTCCCACTTCCGGCGCGGTGTCAAGCGTTTCGGTGACTCTAGGTCAAACTGTCCAGGCAGGAGCGGTTCTCGCTACGGTTACGCCGTCTGTGCATTTTGAAGACCAAATCGCGGCCGCACAAGCGAGCTTGGCTCAAGCCGAAGCAACCCTTGCCCAAGCTCAATATGAGACTACATCTACGACGACTTCAACGACGATTCCGATAAACCCTACTACTCAGCTGATAGTTCAAATCAACCAGTCAATCACACAACTCAAATCAGTTTGCTCTACTGCTTCGTGTCAGACCCAGTTGAGCGCCTTGACATCACTGGTACAGCAATTGCAAGCAGCCAACAAGAATTCGGCACAAAATCCGCCGGCTGTGCATTCACAAGTGTCAGTAGTGCCGAGTTCCACAGAACTAGCAGCGGACCAGGCAATTGTGACTGCTGATCAAGCGGCAGTTGCCAACGCCCAAGCCAGCGTGCCCTCGGATGCCATGACCAGTCCAATAGCAGGTATTGTGGCTGCTCTTCCACTTTCGGTTGGACAAGGCGTAGCGCCAACTTCGACTGCTGATTCAATCACCGTGATCGCGCCTTCTTCTTGGCAGGCCCAAGTCAATGTCTTGGCAAATGAGCTCCCATCCGTGAAGCTTGGAGACCCGGCGACCGTTGTTGTTGCCGGTCAAATTCAAAGAAGCGGAACTATTAGTGCCATTGGCACCTCGGCTACGACTGACCCAACGACCGGAAACGTGACATTCCCGGTAACTATAAATCTCACCGGATCTACCCAGTCACTCTATGATGGCTCGAGCGCTAACGTCACGATTCAAACATCCAAAGTATCTAATGTCGTAACTGTGCCAACATCGGCGATTTCACGTAATGGAAATCTTTACCAGGTGGATGTGCTGACTGCTAAAAATAAATCAGTTACCACAACTGTGAATGTTGGTGCGGTAGGTCCATCCGTTACTCAGATTCTGTCAGGCGTAACGCCAGGTGAGACAGTGATATTGGCAAATCTGTCTACGCCTCTACCAACGCCGACGGTGCAATTGGGTGCGCTACGTCGTGCCTTCGCCGGCGGCGGTGGCGGACGAGGCGGCGGCGGTGGTGGCGCAAAAGCAATTGGTTAAATTTCGATCGTAGTTGGTCGTTCGTTATAGTCTCTGGCGCGAGGTTTAATGTTTCTTGCGCAATTTTATTGAGAGCACCAATCGGAGCAAGCTCGTACGGGACCGAGACCATAACAGAAATACTCATCCAAATTAACTTGGAACACAAATAGCAAATTAGTCAAGCAAATTTGAGTAACGAAGGTCGGTGGCGAACTCAAGTCAATTCGTTGATAGCTCGATAGACCTAAGTAGCGTCAAAAAAGGTTGTGTGCCTCGTTATGCGCAAAGAGGTTTCGAGGCTTTTTTGCATTTCCCAATGGCCATGCTTTTGCATACATTCGCGGACGTTGCCATGCGACGTCTGTTACTTCACAAACAGGATTCCAATAAACTCTTTCCCAACGAGGAATGTCAACATCTGTCATTGGAGCCCAAAGGAGCTTTCTTGCTTCTCTTGAAATAACATCACGACCAGCATTATCAATAGGGTTGCTAGTTCTGTCTTGGTACTAGTAATAACTGTGGGTCCAGCCCAAAATGTTGCACCTGGTGCAATCCAACGCCTGGTCTTACCAGATCCAGTCCCCGTTACCTTTTAAGTAGGCCCCGAAGGTCGGGGCTTGGTCACTGGATCTGGTATGACTTTCTTCCCCTGTCGTTAATGATCCAGGGGGTGTTGTCGCCAGATCCGGAGACG
>JAJYGT010000064.1 GCA_021785005.1 Actinomycetes bacterium | reverse complement strand
GTTTGGTGTGTCTTATTAACAACCATTCTACCAGTTCAGAGGGCACTATTTCTTTATATAGCGTCTAATTTAGATGTCGGTTCGGTGTTTCTAGGCTTAGTGGCGGTAAGCAATGTAACGTGGATACCGTTACGCGCCATTTGTGACAGGCGATTTAGCGCGGATGAACAGCTGTCACCATTGAGTTCAATGCAATATCGACTCTTAAATTCTTCAAAACGCGAACTCTCGTGCGAGTACCAAACACGCAACTCTTTTGTCGGTGCAAGATCTTTCGCCCATTCGTCGATATCAAGATCCTCGCGGCTAATACCACGGGGCCAAAGTCGATCGACGAGTACCCGATAGTCAGATCTACGACCGGGATCGCGATACACCCGACACACATCGACAGTTGCGCGCATAAAGACTCCAGTCCAAACTAAAACAGGTTCAATTCACGCTTCATAATACAACAGCCAAAAAGTAAACTTTGACAATAAACCTCGAACAAAAGAGACCGCCTTAAAAAAAGAGACGCTCTTGCAGTACCGCTAAAGGTGCGAGCGATTGGAATAGCATTTAGCAGCTAGCAAAGAATCAAAAACATAACTTCAGCTAATGTACCAAGGACATATCTTTTCCGGGTACCTATTTATTCTGTACTTCACTACTTGTTTTGGCAAGAATTTCGCGTCAGACTAAATACGAATTGTTGGTACGCCAATTGATCATGGAATGGGTAATCATGGATTGGGCGAAACGAACTCAGGTCGGTCGAGAATACGCAGCCACGTGCCGTCGGGTTGCCTGCGCGCGACTTGAGCTCGAGCACCCGCTCCGTCTAATGCCACGCTTGCGGTAAGCGCGATGTCCCCTAAAATCAGTGTCGGCAATGGTGGTTCAGGCTCGAAGTGAGGTGCTTTTTCTAGTATTGCTTGCCAAAGTATGCGAATCGCGTCGCGACCTACCGTTTCTTTTCCAGGCGGATAAGCCATCACGGCTTGGGTATCGTAAAGTTCAGCAATACCTTGGGCGTCACGCTCATTAGCTCGCTCTATGAACAAACGGGTAATATCTTGCGGCCTGAGCGCCTTTTCGTAATCTGTCATTGTGATCCTCTCGCTAAAGTTGGGTTTCACCGTCACAGAGCCTACGTGGCAACCTAAAAGAAGTCCAACAGATAGTACTTCTAATAGCTAGAATCTGCGGTTATGGAACTTCGACAACTTGAATACTTCATCGCGGTGGCCGAAGAATCGAATTTTACCCGTGCAGCTAAACGCGTCAACGTTAGCCAATCCGGCATTAGTGCCCAAATCCAACAACTTGAATATGACCTGGGTGCGCGGTTATTTGACAGGTCGGGTCGACATACGAGCCTGACAACCGCGGGAAAAGCGGCACTTGAACATGCTCGAGCAACAATTGAATCGGCTGATACCCTGAGACAAGCAGTGGTTGACGTGAAGGGCTTGATTCGGGGTAAAGTTATCGTTGGCATGGTTACCGCATGCACCGTAACATCGCTATTTGACTTGCTTGGTACGTTCCATACTGCACACCCTGGCGTAGAAATTACACTAATCGAAGACAGTTCTCAAAAACTCATCGATAATGTACGTGGCGGCACGATGGACTTAGCGCTCGTCGGATTAGCGGGAATAGCCCCACATGGATTGCATACAATTACGATTGCAAAAGAACGACTCGTTGCAACAGTACCATTTAATCACCCGTTGGCCAATCGACATAGCGCACTGGTAAGTGATTTGAGCTCTTACCCAATTGTGTGCATGCCCGAAGGAACTGGATTACGTGCGGTGTTAGATCAAGCCTGTGCGGCCAAAGGCATACGACTTGATATTTCGTTACAAGCAACAGCACCAGGTACCGTCGCTGATCTTGCTACGCGTGGCTTTGGAATCGCTATATTGTCACAATCAATGGCCACTATTTATGCTGATCGTTTAAAGTCAATCACTCTCTCTGACGTCGAGACCCCGGCGATGCTTGCGCTAGTTTGGGCAGAAAATAAAAATCCAGCACTGCGCGAACTTGTTCGACAAAGTCTTCTGGCGTTCCCAAATTCAGATTTGTAAATCTTAGATTATTTTTAAAAACACTTACTGAACAACCTAAATAGTTGCCTTTACACAGGAGAATCTGGCGGTCCAATCCTCATCTGTTCGAGGTTGATCATTAGATATCGAGCGCCAAGTACGGCTTCACAAGTCTTTGGTTACACGTTACCCAGCCATGATTTGGATTTATCAGATATGTACTTTCAAGACTTAGAAACACTCGATCAAAAGTTTAACGTTCGAAAGTTGTAAAACTGCGTAAAACTACTATCATCATCTCGAAATCCATATAAGACCCAAGTCAAGCAAGCCCGTCGGGGATCCGCCGCTAATGCATTTGAATAAAATTTCTCCAAGCGATAACAATCGGGGGCAGTTTCGCTTAAATCAGCGCCAATGAAATGTGAAGTGGTAAATTATTTTATTCTTGGACATCTATTCGCGGCCCTTAGGTGCCGTTAGACCGACTTTGTTACAAAGGTGCTGTGATTAGCCGATCGAAGATTGGGCTATGCGAAGATAATTTGTTCGTCAGAATGGGCTAGTTTGGCTCGCCAGCATACTACTTTGCGCAGACCCCAATATGCGAATGCAACAAGTGGGTACTTTGTCAAGGTTATTTTGTTGTATTCGTGCGCCATACCAAGTCAAGTACCGCAGTGGGGTACCGCGGGTTCTCGCTCGACAAGTGCTATAAGGGCACCAAGAAATAAAATCGCCGCAGAAACACCAAGCCCTACTGAAAGGCCGCCTTTTCCGCTTGAAATGAATCCACCTAATATGGGTCCGATAATTTGACCAATGGCAAACAAAACTGTAAGTGCACCCATTGCTTGGGTCCAATGTGCTGAGTCGAGTTTTCTACGTCCCACTTCGGCCACACCGGATACCACCGATAAAAAAGAGCCGCCGAACAAAAGCGCCGAAATAAGTGCGGTCGCAAGATTTTGATACAATAAAGGAATAACAGCACCCAACGCAACGGTCGCATTTATAAGCGCCAACGTTCTTCCCGGGTGCGATCGTCCGACAAGTCGAGACCAAAAAAACGTGCCTAAAATTGCTCCAACTCCGAGCACGCTCCAAAATAACGTTATAGTCGCTTCTGAGGATCCCAAATTCTTTAAGTAAACCACGATAAAGGTCATATAAGTTATGTAACCCACACCAAATAACCCGTAGCTTACATACAACACCAATAAAGTTCGTGATGGCAGCCGTGTAGCACGTTGGCTCGTGTCATGGTCTTTCGAAATTTGTTTTGAAGTGCGCCATGACACCGCTACACATAAAAAACTTAGTATACCAAGGAGCACCCAACCATCTTGCCATGCGGAATCTCTTGGGGCCATACTTAGCACAGCTGAGATTGCCAATCCAGAAACAATAATACCAAGCCCAACGCCACCAACATAGATTCCTAAATTTGCGGCTAAAGCAATACGTCCGCGGGTTCGAAACTTTTGCATAACAAATCCAGCTCCTGCAATGTAACATATCGCTCCGAGCGCGCCAGAAAAAAAGCGGGCGCTTGCTATTGCTACCAAATTCGGGCTAAACGCAGTGGATAGATTAGAGATCGCCACCAACAAGAGCGCCACCCTAAAGGTGATTCCAGTTCCAAAGCGTTTTGCAATGCTCGCTGCAAGAATGGCACCAACCAGATAACCGATTGCATTTACCGAGCCGATTAGCCCAGAGACGGACAGTGACCAATGCAGGCTATCGCGCATCGATGGCAATAATAACGCGTACGCGAAACGTCCAAATCCAATTCCAGCTATCGGACCACAAGCCATAGCGAGCGTGAATAAAATGTCTGAAGTGCCAGATTTGGTAGTGCCGGGAATTGCCATGGATAAATTCTTGCGACCTGAGACTTTTGAATCCTTCATGTCAATGCCCTCCTACGGTATGCGTCGATAATTGTTTGGGCAACTCGTTTTGCCTGTAGCGCGATTTCATAATCGTGTTCAAGTAAAACGCGCGTATTTGATCCGTCGATTAGAAGTGCCAAGTCAGAAGCAAGTTTCTCTGGGTCAGAAATATCTGCTTTTGTTGCTAACTCGGTGAGAAAATTTCGAAAACTTTGTTTATGTCGTTGGGCGGCTTTGAATCCAAGATTCTCCGAATCTGCGATTTCAGCTGCAGCGTTGGTAAATGCGCATCCACGAACCGCATCGTTTACATATCTGTAGTGCAACCAGTCAAATACCACAAGTAGTCCATCCTCTTGCGATGTAGCTTTCTCGTCGATCCACAATTCAAGACTTTCCATTCGCTCAATATGTTTCATTTCTAATACAGCGGCCAGTAATTCTTCTTTTGATCTGAAATGTGTGTAAAGAGTTGGTTTGCTGATCCCAGATTTTGCGACAACGTTGTCAATGCAAGTCGCTTTGACGCCAGCACTGTAGAAAAGATCGGCGGCAGCTTCAAGTAGTCTGCGATGTGTGTCAAAATATCGATTCATAAAACTATACTAACTAGTTAGTAAAGTTTTAAAGCGGCTATTTTTTTCGTAGACAATCCAAATTTTTATGACACGCAACAGGCGCCAAAAGATGTGTCTGCAAGAATTAAAACGTCAATTCAGCTGAGTTAACACAAAATTATTAAAGCTAGGTGGATCTTTGGCAAATGACTGAGTGCCAAAACCTTTCACGCGTGCAAAAAGGAGTTGGGAATATCTAGAGCGCTTTAAACTTCAAATCTTGAAGAAACACTCTTTGTAGTATTTCAGTTCTTCAATAGATTCCAAGATGTCGTCAAGGGCACGATGTCCACGCTTTTTCTCAGGTGCATTTGCAATTACGGCCGGATTCCAACGGCGCGCTAATTCTTTTATCGTTGAGACGTCAATCGATCGGTAATGCAGGTAGCTGTCAATCAACGGAGCATGCTCAGCTAAGAACCTACGATCGGTGCCGATTGTATTTCCACAAAGTGGGGCAGAACTAGCACTTTTTACATGCACTTTTATGAAATCTAGGGTCTTAGATTCGGCGCTTGAAATATCCAATTCGCTCGATTTAATTTCCTCAAGAAGACCACTAGATGTATGCATATTGGTCACATAACTGTCCATAAAGGTTAGATCCTGTTCGCTAACTTTTACGACCAGGTCGGGACCAGTCGCGACAAGTTCCAAATTGTCATCTGTAATGACTGTCGCAATTTCAACAATTTTGTGAACCTTCGGGTCTAATCCGGTCATTTCAAGGTCGATCCAAACAAGCACCCTTGGCAGTATAGCAAGTCCACGGGTATGCTGTATTTCTAAAGGAGATTCATGCCAGTAACACTTCCCAGTCAACAACCGTATGTAATTATCCCAACCTATAACGAAGCCGGGAATATCACTCACGCCTTGGAGAGAATTCTCGCGGCCGTACCCGCTGCACATGTTGTGGTAGTTGATGATTCGTCTCCTGATGGTACCGCGGAGATAGTCAAGGATTTCGCGTTTCGCGATCCTCGCGTACAAGTTATGGTGCGTGCAGGTAAACAAGGTTTGGGCTCCGCCTATCGTTTTGGGTTCGCGCATGGAATGAAATGTGGCGCAACCGCACTAATTGAAATGGATGCGGATCTCTCACACGAGCCTGAAGCGCTTCCATTTTTATTGCAAGCACTCGATCAAGGCTCTGATCTGGCTATTGGCTCACGTTACATATCCGGCGGAGATTCCCCGGGTTTGTCAGCATCAAGACTAGCTTTGTCAAAGGGCGGAAATCTTTATGCCAGGATTTCGTTAGGTCTAAAAATACACGATGCGACTTCGGGATTTCGAGCTTATCGACCTTCTTTGCTAAAAGATATCAACCTAGATACTGTTGGCGCAGACGGTTACGGATTTCAAATCGAAATGGTATTTAGGTCGACTCTATTAGGTGCCACCATAACGGAGTGTCCAATAATTTTTCGTCAGCGGATCGAGGGCATTTCCAAGATGTCAAATGAAATCGTGAAAGAGGCTATGTTCCTTTGTACAGTTTGGGGTGTACAAAGAAGGCTTAGACAGATTCTTGGAAGAAAAAGCGACTTTGTTCCCTATCACAAGGATTCCGGATCGGTGGTAAGTTCGATTATCACAGCCATTGAAAATCACTAGCTTCAGTACTCGATTTCTAAACAATTAGATTAAAAATACAATTTAGCAGTTCCAAGCTTTGATCTTGAGCCTATAAGTCACTTACTGAAAAGGATAGTACAGGTGCGCGTTCGCTACATGGTTGTATCTGAACCGTTTTTTGAACCCAAATATAGCCACGAAGGCGATGGAGCAGCTGACATATTTTGTGCAGAAGCTGTTGAGTTTGCCCCTTTTGAGCGAAAACTGATCAAAACCGGAATTGCAATAGAAATTCCAGACGGCTTCGCGGGATTCATCCTGCCAAGATCTGGCCTGGCTTTGAAAAGGGGCTTAACCGTGGTAAATGCACCCGGATTAGTCGATTCAGGATATCGTGGCGAGCTAAAAATTGCGCTCGTAAACCTGTCACCGAATGGTTATGACAAAATTGAGGTTGGTGACCGCGTAGCACAACTTTTGATTATGCCAATTCCAGCAGTCACTTTTGAAAAAAGTGCCGAACTTTCCCCTAGCAAACGGGCAAATGCGGGATTTGGTTCCACTGGTGTCAATGGCCCAGCGCGACTTCAATATTGACCTGGTACCGCTAGCGTTTTAAGACAAGTGTCCCAATCGTAAAAAATCACACGGCCCGCAATATCAAGAACATGTTTAACTTTTTGGATAGCACGTCTTTACGATAAAATACTTAGAAGAAACACTATCAACTCGAACTAAGGAATTGTCATTGGAAAAACTCAGCGGGCTAGACAGCGGGTTTTTCTACCTTGATTCTCCAGGTATGCACCTACATATTGGAGTCTTGCTCTTTCTTGAAGCACCGGATTTGTCCTCGGGAAAATTCCTAGAGCTCATAAAACGTCAGATTCAGTCACGTTTGGAATGGATGCCACACTTCAGAGATTCCATTGCAGAAGTGCCTTTTGGAATTTCCGAGCCTTATTGGATAACCAATGAGAATTTCGACATTTCAAATCATGTCAGGCTATCCGAGGATCAAAAACACTATTCGCGCAAGGAATTATTAACTCTTGTTGGGAGCATTATTTCCGAGCCACTTGATAAGTCGAAGCCCCTTTGGGAGGTCATTCTTGTTCCCCAAGTTGCAGATAACCGAGTTGCTTTAATTGCCAAGTTGCATCACGCACTAATAGATGGAGTCCAAGGAATTGAAGTGCTGGTGAATCTTTTGGATTTCGAACGAAAACCAGCTCAGTTCTGGGGAACATCTAATCCTGTTACAAATACCAATACTGTAGATCTCCAAGACTTGGTTGACTTGATCGGTAAGTCTTTGGTTACGAAGGTTAGAAATGCCCCTAAGGATCTTTCGCGCGCACTTTTGGCGGTAGGGGATTGGTATACGTTTAGACGCAATAGTGACAATGCGAAACTGCTAAAGCCGATATTTGGTGCCCCAAAGACGCCCATCAATGGAACGCTATCAACATCAAGGGTTGCAGCAGCGCTAGATATAGACCAAGCACAAGTCGTACGAATCGCGAAAGAGTTTAGTGCGACGGTAAATGACGTTGTAATGCTCTTGGTTTCTTTAGCGATGGATGAATATTTAGCAAATAAAGGCTGGGATAGAGGAACAGATCTCACGGCCATGATGCCGATAGCCAACTCAAAGAGAAACGCATACGCAGGGACAAATCAAATTAGCTCGCTTTTTATATCTTTAGCAAACTCCGTTGCTGATCCGATTGATCGATTGCGAGA
The DNA here is from genome assembly GCA_021785005.1 of Actinomycetes bacterium. Taxonomy (GTDB): domain Bacteria; phylum Actinomycetota; class Acidimicrobiia; order Acidimicrobiales; family Acidimicrobiaceae; genus Acidithrix. The sequence goes on along the minus strand of JAJYGT010000064.1, from coordinate 4,537 downwards.
AATTACTAGAGCTACCAAAGCAGCTAAGACATTTTACGTGAACTCCGAACTTGGAGAAATCACAAGACTTGCTGAATATGTACCGCCGCTTTTCACATGGGCGATATCGAGACTTGCCCATGAGACCCGCATATTCGATCGAATCCCGCCCGCATTTAATGTCTTGGTTTCAACGGTAAATGGCACCGATATACCTCTTTACTTCAGTGGTATGGAGTTACTAGAAATCATTCCATTCGGACCTCTGGCGGACTCTTCGGCATTAAATATTACAACGCTAAGTTATAACAAAAAAATGACAGTTGGTATCGTAGGAGAGTCAAATCTAACCCCCGACGTCGATGAACTTGGCGCCTTTATGGATAAGGCAATGGACAGAGTTTTAGGTAAATTAAGCCCATCGTGATCGGCGTGTCTTCACGGCAAGGTGCTTGAGGAGTCGGCGACGCTTATTGCGTGCTCGCCGTAGTAACACTTCAATTACTCCAAGAAGAAACGCCAAACCCGCAGCAGCTGGGATTAGCCAGCGCAAAATACTTTTGCTAGAGATCAGGGTGGATTGCTCAGGTGGTCGCTTGAAGTTGGCCGTAGCTGAACCCACTTGGATTTTGCCGGTAAATGCATCTAGCTGTGTGCCATTAGTACTAATTGTGAGATTGAATAAATAGCAGCCAGCCGATAGGGTCTGATTGTTCAAGTACCAAGGATAGTCAATGTTAGTGCGCGGTACAAATGTATCGAGTTGGCGGATTAAGCTTGCAACTACTGGTCCACCTGAACACGACCGCAAATCCCCAGAAAGATAGGGCTTCATCAATAAAGATCCCGTATCGTAAATTGGAATTGTGATCACCTGACGACGATTATCTTGGATTCCAATGTCGGGCTGCCCAAATTGCGCAGCGGCCGCGGCTGAGCCGGGAACATGAACGACTAGTGCCACGATCACCCGGGTCGTGGTAATAAGTGTTATTCCTGTTTTGGAGGCATTTGATGCAAGATTCGACACGTTGGCCAACGGGGGAGTCTGTGCTGCTAAGGCGGCCACATAATCTCCGGGTGCCGTAGATGGTGGCAGAGTTACCGTGAAATTAACCCCCACAGCTCCTTGCTCGGGCACCTGAATTGAACTTGCTGAAAGATGTACCCAGGCGGCAGTTCCATTAGTTGTTATCTGCTTTTGACCGTAAGATACGCCACCAATAGGAGAAGTATCGGCCGCTGTTACGTAAAGCCGATATTTCGCTGATTGCGATGTGAGATCGTGCACCATGATGGTACCTGTTGTAGAAGAACCCGGGAAAAGGGTGTACTCGAAATACCCATTTGGTCCTGGGTTTACTGGAAAGACCCCAGGAGCCGCTATTGCGTTTGGCGCGGACAATGCGGATGCCGACGCAGGTACCCCAAACCCGACTGTTAAAGACGCAACAGTGATGAGTACGAATAAACCTGCCCATTGCCAGAGCCGACCAAGATATCCCACGATTTTTTCGCCTTGAACGAAAACGCGGCCATGCAATCGACGAGGATAACAAGCAATATAACTTTCGCTGTTAATTTTAGCTACCAACATCGAGAGTCTAAATGTCATATAATTATGGCCCAGTAACGATGCTGTATTGCACACTCGCGGTATAGGTGGCAGCCCATGAGCTGGCATCAGAAGTGATCATCATACCTGGATTTACCGTATAGCTTCCCATGCCGGTCATTTGTGCGGCCGATATAAATTTGACCGCCGGACCATAGGCAGTGGAAGCAACGCCGCCGCCAGACACAACTGTCGAGTTATTTACCCAGGTCGGATTAGCGCTCATCGTGCTACCGCTCGCAGTAATAGAGGCACCTGTTGCAGAGGTATCAAGCGACATGGCACTTGAAGATTGTGTACCCGCCTTGATGATATAAACGGAGCCGCTTGCCAGCGTCTGGGTACCAAAGTTAATTGTGATACCTTTAGTACCAACGGCATTCGCCGTGTTTGCTACTGCAGTGCCACTGCCGCCAAGATGGTCTGTAGTATCGGTCGATGTCCAGGTGTAGGATCCTGCACCACTGGAAATCGCACCAGTCGTCACCGTGTAGTACACGCCATTTTGAGTATCTGCGTATGAGTTGGAGGTAGCAGTAGTTAGTGCAGTAGCGGATCCTTGAGCCACCCACGATCCGGTGTAGCTTAAATCACTCACCGCAATGGTACCATTCCATCCGTTTCCGGTGCCGGTAGTATCAGACCATAAAGCGGAAGGCATGATACCGTTACCAGTAGAACCTATAGTTACTGAAATAGTTTCTGGGGTAAGCGTGCCAATAGACAGAGATCCAGAACTCATCGTCGCGCTCGAAGTTCCCGAGGCAGTAGCAAATGCAGCGCCAGTTGGAATGAGCGTAGTTAATAGGGCTGCTGCAATAGTTGCAAGTAGGCCTTTGCTGTGCAGGCGTCGACGCCGCTTGGGTGCACCGATCATAAGAGATTCCATCCTTGTCACCTTATAATTGTCGCTTTCTAGTCGAGCGATGCTCGAGTATTGCAAGAAAGACGCATCATCCGTGCGAAGCAAAAGTATTTGACAACGCAACGTTTCTACTATCGACAGATTAAATTCGCACTTAAAAAATAAGACAATATTTTCAAAAGCGACTTTGGCAGCCAGTCGTAAAGATGTGCGTATTGATCGCATCGATCGTCTTTGGGTACTCCATTCACCGCAATCTTTTGAACTGCAATTACCCGAGACCAAGACCCACGTCCTGGTGCACTTGTGGACATTCCCACCAAGGTGGAACCGAAGAATCATGTGTGGAAAAGTACCAGTACGTTACACACACATGATCTTCTTTGACCACAGGGTGCACATTAGCGCTACTACCCAACAAAACAACAGCCAACTTGACTAATTCAGCGTGGATTAGTTTGAAACAAACAATCAATCCTTGGTGGAATGCCAGATACCCTACAGGTTTAAAGATGCCTCACCCCGCTAAAAGCGGAAGAGCCCCTTTGTTTTCGCTCGCGGCGCGTCGATGTTTGTCAAGAGGTGGCTGTGGGTGTCGCTGGTGATACGGATACTTGAGTGGCCTAAGAGCCAGCTTGCCTATTTCTCCAATTTCCGCATTCATGACTAAGTCCATGCTTCGTTTCATGTTGCACCATGAACTATTGCCGGTTGATTGACAATCAGTTGAGAAATTTTGGTGAGTAGAAGTGGGGAGGATTAGGTGAGCGTCAACAAATGGCCGGAAGGTTTTGAAATGGTATGGCTTGGCTGCGACGATAAACAGCTTGAGTGTGAATTGGGGGCTAGTTTCCTAGGCCCAACGCCACCTCTAAAGCGGAGTTGAAGGCTTCTAAAGCCACAGGTCCAAGGGATCCGCGTCTTTTGACCAGTATCGTCTTTGGCAGCGTGAAGATGTTGTCACAGTTGATGGCAGAAGTGTGTGAAAGGCCTTCTTCACTTCCAACTTCAACCTCAGCGACATGGCCCCTGTATATTGAGGTCACTAAGACGCAAACTAGGTTGGTCAAAAGAGGAATTGCTGTGTTTCTAGTAGCTATAACAACCGGGTGCCTACCTACACCGGGTATTTCGGCGTCCCATATTTCCCCTCTAAAGATCACTTATTACTTTCTATAGAGACTATTGCCGATACTGTCCCCAGTTTCCCTATGAGATCTTGTTCATTAGGATCTAAAACCTCGTAGCGCTTTCGGTAGGAGGTTTGTATCGCCTCTTCCGAGTGATGGCTAAGCCATTCTTTTACGGCCCGCGATATTATCGCACCGCGGTTAGGCGCGATTCCAGAGGCCACGGCATTATCAATGGCCTGGACAACATCTTCATCGAGGCGTGCGGTTATGGGCTGACGCATGATTTTAAGTATACATGGCGTATACAAAACAGCTACGGCTCGAGTCGACGGTGACCCATTCTCGTTTCCGTTCGTTGGGTCAGTACTTTATAGAATACTGTTTTGTATCTTGCGCGTTTTCCGAGAAGATCGTTGCACGCCCCCTCTTGATCCCAGGTGAAGCGAAAAGTCGGACTACCGATATGTTCGGATTGTCGAATAGGTAAGAGCGCAGGGCGTCAACCGTCACTTTAGGAAAGGTGTGGGTCACATTGCGCTTGCTGGAGTCGCTTGCGTAGGCTACAAAGGGCTGTCGCTTCACGTTCACTCATCCATAGAGCCAGGTGGTGCCAGACGTTAGGACGATAGTCGGATCACCGAGCCAGGCAGTTAGGTGATGCTGCCAAATTAGCCTGGAGCCTCCAGTTTGGGCAGAGAGGCTAGCAACAAAGAGGGATCGAGAACCTTTAGCACCCTTGGGAAAATAGATCCCTGCCACGATCAATGAATGTGCGTGCCCGGGACCACCGATGGTGCCGCATAGTCTCCGGTTCCTAACCCAAGTTTCGTCGAAAATACCCCCAGAACCCCAGTTTTAGCCCCATTTCAGGCTTAGTTAAATACTAAAGTGCTGGTAGATGGGTGGGGTACCTTTCCAAATAGTGAATGTAGTGCCCTAACAGGG
>JAJYGT010000088.1 GCA_021785005.1 Actinomycetes bacterium | reverse complement strand
GAACCCGAGCGAGTTGATCAAATCAGACGAATTGCGCTTGATGCTGGTTTTAGGAACGTTAGCTAGAAGCAACATTAAGTAATATGTCAGCAGCGTATCTCGCTCTTTCTAGGGCCAGACCGGGACTAGTGTCCAAAGCGGTTACGTGTCCCAGTTTGCGACCAGCCCGGTAGGTTTTGCCATAGAGATGAATCTTTATGTTTTGATCTGCTAGCACCTTTGCCGTCGCAACGTCAAAATGTTGTGGCTGCGTGCCTCCAATTACATTTACCATTGCTGCCCCAGCAGTACGTAGCTCGCATGATCCAAGTGGGAGCGAAGTTATGGCCCTAAGGTGATTTTCAAACTGGGACGTAACACATGCTTCGATGGTTAGATGGCCTGAATTATGCGGCCGCGGTGCAAGTTCATTGATCAAAATTTGGTCGTTAACTACAAACATCTCAATCGCAAGCACACCTACTGAATCGACTAGGTCAGCAATTCTTATTGCGATTGCTTTTGCTTGTTTTTCAATTTTGGGAGCTAGGCCGCTCGGAACGCTTACTTCGACGCAGATTGAGTCCTGTTGAAGGGTTTTCACGATTGGATAAACGACATAATCCTTGGCTCGATTTCGAACTACTAGGACAGCGAATTCCATCGATATTTCCAGCATTGGCTCGACAACTAAGTCAGTATCGCGTGGTGACTTAGCTAAGAAACTTGACAGGTCGTGCGCACTGTTTAGCATAAATACGCCCCGACCGTCATATCCGCCATGCGAGGTTTTTATGACACATGGGTACCCAATTTTTTGTATCGCCTGGTGAAGTTGCGAACTATTTGATGCCAGTTCGAAGCGCGGTACCGCAAATCCGTGTTTAGACAAAAAAATTCTACTATTGAACTTGTTTGCTGCAGATCGAAGGGTACTTGCGCTCGGAAAAAATTTCGACCCGTGATTCGGAATTTGCTCAATAACTTCTGGCGGTATGAGTTCATGGTCAAACGTGATGACGTCGCATCGGTTGGCAAATTCTGCAAGATTCGAGGCGTTAAAGTGCTCTACTTTTGTGGTATCAGCGCAAAATGGAGGTGCCGATTCGTCAGTTGAAGAACACAATAAGCTGAAATCAAGTCCAAGAGAAATCCCTGCCTGGATCATCATTTGCGCGAGCTGACCCCCGCCAACTATTCCGACCTTCAAGTAAATTCTCTTTTCATCAATGAACGCCTATTTAATTTCATTTTCGCCGTTTTGAAGTTGCGAATATTCCAAGATAGTAGTTTGGCTTAACAAGGCAACACGCTCATAAGAGACTGGAAAGCCAATCTATCTTAGTTCTCCAAGAGCGCAAGCACCGTCGAACAATAGTCTCTTGAGCAGCGATAGTATCGCGACGGGTTTGCGCCCAGGGTTCGATCTCGCCAACAAAAACTTTGTTGCCTCGAACTTCTCGTCACGAGGACCTTTTATGAGCAATTAATGAGTTCGACTTTGCATTTTTGGTCAACACGGTCAAAAGCGAGACAACTTTGATTGGCAAGCTTGAAATCCCTGATGAAAACGATGGACAGGTTACCGTATCGGCCCCCAGGGGAATGTGATGTGTTCGTGACCTACCACACGAAAGATTTATCCCCCGATGTGCTTTTTCGGTGACATCTCGAAGTAATGGATATTGATCAGGTGCTTGGATTTTGGGGGTCGCTTCCCTGACCAAATAGCTGCGGTGGTGACCTCCTGTAGCACCGAACTGATGAAGTTGACCCGAAGATTATTTGCGAGGATTGGGACAAAGGGTATCCATAGCTACGATTTCTGTTTGTAGCATAATAAAACACAGCCATACGTGACCTTATTCATGGGGATCGCTGGTGTGCCAGGAGGCGCTAGCCCGCAATTCACTTTGCGACGATTTCTCAACGTGTTGGAATCTGGCGACAAAACTGAAGTCGCTCGATTGCTGGATCCCAGTCATGACTTACTGTTTGTCGGCAAGCAATACCTTCGCCCTCCTTCGGCTCTTCCCGACATACTTGACGAACTCGTAGGCACCCACGACTAAAAGGTTTGGTGCATTGCCTTAGCCCATTTCACCAGATTCTAAAGTGGTTCAGTTGGTACGGCGGTGGTCCACAGGGAAAATTGTTTGGAATTCAACAGTTGTACCCGGCCACATCTTTCACCTGAGGATCACTAACCAAACTTGGACTATTGTCCAGATTGACGAAGACGATCTATGCGCATTAATGGGCCACTCTGGTTAGAGGTCACCAAACTCGAATTCGGTTGCTAATTTGATTTTGGGACAATCAACGCCTCGGTAACCCAGCGAGCTCCAACGAAACTAAAGCCGGGCCTGGATGTTCTTGGTGCATTTCGCTGATTTGTACACGCAGTTGTCACTCGAATTCTCAAGTAGCATCACTTTCCCAAAAAGTCGGTAACACCGCTGCTCGGATTCCCCTGTAATACTTATAAAACTTCCCTATCTGATAGTCCCACAAAATTATTAATTTCGAATGCAAAATCTCACACACTTAGTGCCGATTGCAGTGCTACGTTAGGGGATTAATTAGGGCTTTGTTGTACTTCACTTGCGAAGCTGTCGTGCAAAAGGGGGGATCCAAATGAGTTTGGGTCCAATGATAAAAAACGCCACATTAGCACTTTGTGTTTAGATGTTGGCTACGTTGGGTTCGCATTTAGGAAATAAGCCCCTAATGATTCACTTAGCCACAAATTCACAGCCATTGCTTTTAGTGAGTGGTGGTGGATGGTCTTTACGCAAGTTAACTGGGGCGAAGGGTGCATCTATAAGGCATACGGAGATCCGGAGAATGCTTGGAACACTTGGAACTATAACTGTACGCACATTGTCAATGGGTGCTGGTACGCGTTGGGGAGGTTGAAGTGATGTCAAGAAGGCTCGGGATAGTTGTACTCCTAAGTTGCTTAGGGCTGCTGGTCGGTTCGTGTGGTTCAGGTGGTTCGAGTTCGTTGTCGCCTGATATGCGGGCCTCGCCCGAGACCTTTTCGTTTCTGGCGGATGTAATTGTCAATGGGCATGTGAACTTAGTTAGGGTAAGTTCGACTAACGCAATAGTGAAAAAAGAGACGATAGCAATCAATCTCTTAGCAGCTCCCCTGGTTGATCTAGGCAGTAAAGTCTTAGTACGAGTACCAGGAGGTGCTGGGTGCCCTGGTCAAGTCGTTCTCGAACCCGGGGGAAGCTTCTTTTCGACGACAGAGTCTACGACAAATTCACTTGGCATAGTAGGTTTCTCCGGGGATGTCGGACTCGGTGTAACATCATTTTGCCCGATTGCAAATCCGATGAATCCGATTTATGGTTATGTCTTTACAAATGAGAGCGGCAAGGTCATTGGGTCGCTAGGCGCGGGGAGTTTCTTGCCTGTGGCCTTTGGTGGAGTGGGTCATAACTTGATACTTGGCTGGGAAAAGAGTGGTGCTGGAGTTGCTCAATTTTTTGAAAGAAGGCTCAATGGTACGACACTTGGCATAGCGACCGAGATACTTCCGACCCGAGGTTGTATATTCGATGGATTTCCAACGTTCGTTCCCGACTCTAATGAGGCCTTGATACCCGCCAAATGTTCTTCAAATGTTAGACAAATTGCTATAGAGTCAATAAGTCCATTTGCAAAGGTGGCAAAGCTGAATTTGTTTGTGACGCTGCCTTCTGTCTGCAAAGCGGCTACGGGTTCGGTTCGATTATCCGATGATCCAAATAATGGTCTCCTTGTGAGTACCGTTGCGAACTTCGGGAACTTTCATCAAGCTGGCTGGGTTGAACTGGTTCCTCAAAAAGGTGCAGCGAAACTCGTGTCTTCGAACATGTTCAACGCAATATGGTCTGCCTAAAGTTCAAATATAAACAAATTGTTCAGAGATTAGGAGTTGCTCGCAATTTTTTTGTAGAGAGTTTCCACAGCCTAGACGTGCGTGTGTCCAACAACTCGAGCGTTATAAGCAAAATGAGATCTAAGCGACGTGAACGAGTTGCTGGACGCACGCGAATTCAGGTTCAGATTTCGAGCAACGAAATTATTACGGTGTGGCCCAAGTTGAGGTAGGCGTCGTTCACACGAACTCTATCACCATGAGAGTTTATAGAAAGTATGTCGCGGAGTTTGATTTTCTTAATCGGCTCGGTCGCCTTAGGCAAGTTCACCTCTCCGCCCTTACGGATCGGGATACGACCAAGATGCCAAAGCAATTGGGCTCTTGGCAGCAAAATCAAAATATGCCGTGGACCTCTCGCAAAGGCACTGCGATTCACGGTCGTACTGGTTGTTCGCGATTGTGCGCTCAAAAAAGAATTATTAGGTCTAACTTGTTTTTTATAAGCGTGAAATACAACGCATCAAAATACCACGTTGGTAAGTTCAGGGATGGACGCAAGCGAGAGGTGTTTCGCCTCAAGCCAGCGTTCGCGCCGAGTTCGCCATATTGGGGAATCCCGTTCAATTCTTGGGTTCAAAGTATACCTGACGAGGTCGATTCCCAAATTGAAGTTCATGTAGTCTTTGGACTCAAGCTGTGCAAAGGCCAGAATCGAAGCACCAAGGGTTGTCGCTTCTCTAACCGAGGCGACAAGCAGAGGAATCCCGATTGCATCGGCAGCCAATTGCAAAAAAGCAGAGTTGTCTGTCATCCCGCCATCAATATGCAACTTTGAAATGGACAAATTAGTGTCAGCTTCGGTGGCAATAAGAAGGTCCGAACCGAGTTGAGCGATTCCATCTAGAGTAGCGGCGACAATGTCTATTGACGTTGTCGATAAATCTAAACCTGATATCACCGATCTGGCACCAAAATCCCATTCGGGGGTACCCAAGCCAAGATTCGCAGGTACGACATAAACCGATGAGTTATTTCGAAAATCTGAATTTATTTCGTTTGCATCAACTAGTTCCTTGAGAATGTTGCTATTTATTAGCCATTGAAGCATCGCACCAGATCCAAGCGCGATAGCTTCGGTCGCCCAGCTGATTATTTCGTTGGTGCTATAAGCAACGATTGGAAAAGTTCCATTTTTTCCTTTTCTCGTTGACTCAGGCGCGACAAATCCACGATTTTGATCAAGTATGGTGCCGGTGCCAAAAGTTATCTTGGCTTGTCCGCGTTTAGAGCAGCCTTGGCCTAAGAGCGATGCTTGCTGGTCTCCGATTGCGCCAAGGATTGGTATCGATTTATCACCTATGATGGCGTCGCCAAAATAACTACAACTAGGGGCGATTTCAGGAAGTACTTGGGTCGGTATAGCAAGGGTTTTTAAGATCTCCTTGCTCCAGGTAAGCGTGGTATCTTGTACTATTCCAGTTGTGGCGGCGTTACTGTGATCCGTTAGGTGACTTTGCCCTTTAGTGAGATGCCAGATCAAGAAAGTATCTAAAGTTCCAAAGCAATAGTTTTCTGCGTTTTCATCATTTGCCAAGCTCAGTAAAAACGACAATTTGCTTGCAGATTGATTTGGAGCTATTGAAATATTTTTTTCCCGAAGCCCTAGACAAATCGCTGCGGTACGAAGATCCATCCACGAAATAACCGGCCCTAAGGTCTTGCCCGTGTCGCGGTGCCAGACTGCAGTGGTGGCGCGCTGATTGGTGATTGCTAAGGCCGAAATGTCGTTGGAGCTATTTATCGCCGCGTTGAGAACAGATTCGGTTAGACAAAGGATTGTTTCACCGTTATATTGCACGAAATTCGGAGCCGGTCGTTCTATTGGTAGTGCCTTTGTCCAGGTGCTTATGATTTTTAGATCGCTATTTACTACCGAGGCTCTGACGCTCGAAGATCCTAAATCGAGTGAAATTACGTGTTTCAAGTTTTAATAACCTTCGCCAATTACGAGTTGGACATGCGTGGACGAAATAAAATAAGTTATGAGCCTATCAAGATTCATCCGGTAATTCTCTTTTTAGGTCACTGTGGAAGTCGATTAGCTCGCGTTCTTGATCATCTTCATTGAGATTTAGCAACTCGGCTAATCGACCAAGGACCTCGGGCGCGATCGCTTTTGCTGCACCTTGGTCTAGAATTCCCACCCGAATGCGACGAAGCAGCACGTCACTCAACCTAAGTGCGCCTTCTTGGTAGACCATGTAGTCTACTTCCCCTAAATCTAGCGGCCAAGTTTCGTGCGCAATAAACGAATCTTGTCCTAGGACAAAATTCTTTACGATCTGGCTACGGGAACCGTAACGGGTAGAAAGATTGGTAAGGCTTGCTTCTGGAGTTCGTGGTACCTCGAGTGAAAGTGTCTTTGAAATTGAATTTGTTGTCTTGCCCAGTACTTTATCCATGGCATCGACGGCATCTTGGGCCATTTTCCGATAAGTCGTGAGCTTGCCACCGACAATCGTGATCATTTTATCGGAGCTGGTCAACACCAAATGACGCCGCGATAGATCCTTGGTTCGTTGGCTCATTTTTGGATTGTTGGATTCAATTAGGGGTCGGGTACCAACCCATGCGCCAGTGATCAACTGTCTATTTAGGGGAGTTAAAAGCGAGTAATTCAGAGCACTTAGCAGATATTGAATGTCTTTTTCGCTAGTGGCCACGATCTCGTTGTCCAAATCAGTGTCGGTGGTTCCCACGTAGGTGTAATCGCCCCAAGGCAGGACAAAAATTGTTCTTGAGTCATTTGGAACTGGAAGGACCGCGGCTGCCTTAGCTGGCAGAGAAGTTTGACTAAAGGCGATGTGAACACCTTTTGATGGTCGTATGTTGATTTGTGGTGGTTCGCTAGCGTAACTGGCTATGTCTATCGCATCCACGCCGGTGGCGTTAATGATCGAGTCGGCCTGGATTATGAATGACTTGTTGACATCGAGATCGCCATAGTAAGTCGAGGTTACCCCAAAGCCCGATATTGTTTTGTCGCCTGCTTCTCGGGTTGGTTCGACTGCTTTTATATAATTGACAGCGACTGCCCCAAAATAGTCCTGTGCCTTAGAAATTACGGCAAGCGTGAGACGTACATCGTCACACCAGGCATCGCGATACAAAAAGCTTGAAGAAAATTTGCTGAGATTGAGCTTTGGAAGCATCGCCTTTAAGGTTCTAAGAGGCGCACGACGGTGCAACCTGCCAATGCGAAACCCTCCGGTTAGGTCGTATCCCCAAAGAGCCAAGGTATATTGAGCGACGCCAAATTTATCAAAAACCTTATTTGTGCGAGCAAGAGGAATAGCGAAATCTAGTGGCTTTACAATGCTCGGTGCATTTTTCAAAAGCCTGGTTCGTTCGGCAAGATTTTCGTAGACGAGCGCAAATTCACCATTTGCCAAGTATCTCAATCCGCCATGGATCAATTTTGAAGATGCCTGACTCGTTCCGCTGGCAAAATCAGACTTGTCAATTAGAGCTGCTTTGTAGCCACGCGACGAAGCTTCAAGGAGTGCGCCAGCACCAGTAATTCCGCCGCCAATGATTAAAACGTCAAACTTGGTAGTGCGGAGCCGATCGATACTGCTGTTCCTAATATCAGGCGAAACTGCCAAAGTATCGTTCCTCGAAAGTGCTGATCTTTTGATCCGGGTCATTATTCGTGTAAGTGGTAATGGTATATGAACATAGTTGGCCTAGGTTTTTCTGAGACAGAATTGCAAGCATTTACATGCAGTTCTCCGAACGCTTTTATGCCTCGGCTGCAAGCCGATATTTGGAGTTAGGTTTTAGTTGCGAAATGAGCAACGAAATGTGCGTGTGTTGATCAATGTTTGAGTTAGGCTAGGGTCAGATCATTTGTTGACAATACTTGTTGAAAGTAAATGATTGTTGATAAGTACGTGGACGTGACTTGATATGAAAAGCCCAAAGGAATTGGTTGATGTGTTTCGTGCCGTTGGCAAGAAAGTCACGCCTCAACGCGAGAGGATTTTTCAAATTCTTTACGAGAGCACGAATCATCCGAGCGCGGAATCGGTCTTTTCAGAACTTGTGGCAGAAATGCCTAGCGTGTCTTTGAAGACTGTTTATCAGACGCTTTCGGAGTTGGTTGACTTGGGCGAGATTAACTCTCTTGAACTTGGCTTAGGTGCTATGCGGTTTGACCCGAATGTCTCGCGAATTCATCATCACCTGGTATGTCTTAGCTGTAAAGGGGTGGAAGATATCGATCTTGACCTTCCAGGGTTTGCTCAGCAAGTTGCACTATCCTCAAACTTTTCAATTGAATTGGTCGAGTTGACCATGCGCGGGACTTGCGAGTCGTGTAGTCATAGGTGATTGTATTATACGACAAGTGGGTTACGGTGATTGAAGACGGGCTGAAAGTCAAGCGTTGCTGGAGACTTTTTTAACATAGGAGAGAAATAATGGCAGAATTAAAAGGATCACAAACCGCAGAAAATTTAAAGGAAGCATTTGCCGGCGAATCTCAGGCGAACAGACGCTACCTCTATTTTGCACAAAAGGCTGATATCGAAGGAAATCCTGAGGTTTCGGCACTGTTCAGGTCAGTTGCAGAAGGTGAAACAGGGCACGCATTCGGCCACTTTGATTTCTTGGCAGATGGTGTTGGAGACCCTGTTACGGGTGTGCCGGTCGGTTCGTCAGAAGATAATTTAAAGTCAGCTATTGAGGGCGAAACCTACGAATACACCGAAATGTACCCGGGATTTGCCCGTACGGCCCGCGAAGAGGGTTTTGCAGAGATCTCAGAATGGTTTGAGACTCTAGCGCGCGCTGAGAAGAGCCACGCCGGACGCTTCACGCAAGGTCTAGAAGCACTCGCCTAATCGGCAACCTCGTTCGTTGGCAAGTTATCTCATACGAAACACTTGACATTATCAAACTGGCTGGTTGGGTAGCGAGTGCTCAACCAGCTTTATGCCAAAGGATGCAGCGTTGACCGTTACTTACAGTCCTAGAGACTTAAAATACTTTGACGACCACGACCTCCGCGGTGAGCTTACCAGGGTGTACGATCTTTGCCATGGCTGTCGACTGTGTTTACATCTGTGCCCGTCATTTCCTACGCTTTTCAACTTTATTGACAAGCGCGACGGAGATGTCGAGGGTATGTCGCGTGCGGAGCAGGATCAAGTCGTCGACGAGTGTTACCAATGCAAGTTGTGTTACGTTAAGTGCCCATATATTCCACCGCATGAGTGGGAGCTTGATTTTCCCAGGTTGATGATGCGAGCTAAAGCGGTTCGCAAAGTAAGCCATGAACAATCTTTGCCAGAGCGAATATCTGACACTATCTTGGGCAACACCGATCTTATTGGAATTGTGTCAGTTCCTCTTGCGCCCCTGGTAAACCGAACTTTAGCAGTTGATTCTACCTACGCTCGCTCGGTCATGCAAGCGACGCTTGGAATAGCGTCGACTCGTGTTCTGCCTCCATATGCAAAAACTCGTTTTTCAACGTGGTTTAACCGACGTCAACGAACATTCGTGAAAAACCGGCGCTATAGCGTGGCAATTTATCCGACGTGTTTTGTTGAATATATGGATCCCGAGATCGGCAAGGCTACGGTAGAAGTGTATGAACGAAATGGAATTTCGTGCTCATTACCCACTGGCGCAAAGTGTTGCGGTGCACCTTGGCTCCATTCTGGTGAGGTTGAGAAGTTTGTACGTATAGCAAAGGCAAATGTAAAGGCGCTTTTACCCGAAGTAAGGGCTAAACGCTCCATTGTCATCGCCCAACCTACGTGTGCTTACGTTGTAAAACGAGATTATCCGTTGTATTTAGGCACACAAGACGCCACCGACGTGTCGCAGGCAACGTATGATACCTCTGAATTTCTCATGAAGCGATACCGTGAAGATAAGGAAAGCTTTGACCTTGACTTCAAAGGAGAGATTCCGTCTGATATCACTTATCACGCACCTTGTCATTTGCAGGCGCAAAATATAGGACTAAAAAGCAGGGACGTTTTAAAACTTACCGGTGCGAAAATCACCGTTGTTACCAAATGCTCGGGAATTGACGGTATGTGGGGGTACAGGGCCAAGAATTACCAACTGTCCAAGAAGGTCGCCCAGGGACTTACAAAGGCTATTGAGAAAGCTCCTAAGGGTGTTCTTGTTGGCGATTGTCACCTCGCAAACTACGGAATTACCGAAGAGCTATCTGAAGCAGTGTCCCATCCTATGGTGATTATGAATAAGGCGTACGGCTCTGCTGACAAGTGAGGTTAATGAGCGAGTATTGGTGAAAGCGAATTAGTTATTTCTGTTTGGTTGTGACATTGTAGGTTTACGTTGTAGGTTTTCCACGTGTCAATGAGAAAGGGATTGTGCCATGAACCCGTTAATGTTACGTGACATCAGTGATATTAGAGCTTATGAACGTGAGCGCGAGAGTTTTCGAAATGAGATTATTGCGCTCAAAAAAATTAGACGCATCTCTTTAGGACCGGTTTTAACCCTCGTATTTGAGAATCGATCAACAATTCGATTCCAAATCCAGGAAATGGCTCGTGCTGAGAAACTGAACAGTGACCAGGCCATTGAAACCGAGCTAAATATTTACAACCCACTTATGCCCCAGGTAAACGAGCTTTCGGCAACACTTTTTATCGAGCTGGTATCAAAATCTGAAATGATGGAATGGCTGCCAAAGCTCGTAGGGATTGAAGAATCGTTGTTTTTGATAGTTGAAAATAACGGTGAGCGTTTTGAAGTCCAGTCGGTAACCGAACAAGCCCATAAACAAAATCTTACGCGTGACACTATTACAGCTTCGGTTCACTATATTAAATTCTTTCTCCCACCAGAAGTAGCGCAGTTGCTACGTGAACCTAACGTTACTAAGGTAACGATGGAGTCGCACCATGCTAACTATCGATTCTCAACTGACCTCGAGAAACAGACAATTGCTTCGCTGGTGCAAGACTGGTCGAATTGATTCTTATCTAACGCAAGGTTTCACTAGCAATTTACCTTAATTCTGCCCGAAACACTCTATTGCCACTAAGCCCGTGAGTCGCTTGATGCTATTGCTATGGTCGTTATTTGTTGTTGTAGTGTTTAGCTGCTGATAAAGTGCCGGCTTGGTTGGAGTCTGTTCTTTGTGGCCAAGTAGCTTAGAGGCTGCTAAAAGTGACAAATGTTTGATTTTTTTTCAATTTGTATTTACAAAGTCTGTTTTTTATCAGATAATGCACTAAGCGGTCTTTTAGATGGTGGTCTTTTTGACGCGAATAACCAATCTAGCGTAATGGGTGACGCATGTATAAGGTTGGGTTTGGGGGATTAAAATATGCAGGTTCAATATTGGCGCGACCAGGCTGCGTGTAAGGGGATTCGACCCTCACTGTTTTATCCAGATAACGAGCTTGAAGAGCAAAAGGCAAAGGCAATCTGCGGATTATGTTGCGTGCGGGAGTGCTGCCTTGATTTTGCACTAGCAACCGGTGAACCCGAGGGTGTATGGGGTGGGTTAAATGTCCGCCAGCGTCGAAGAATTTCGCGTTCCCGATCCGGACTTATGGGCTATGTGCATGCATAGCTAACAACGCTGCTTGATTTGGATCCTATTTTATAGGCCTATTACTTATAAGTGGGAAAAAGGTGAGTCGCATTCTTGTGGTTGTGCTCTGGTGTTGAGCTGTGATCCGAGTAGTTTGCGTGTTGTTCCAAACGCTCGTGATTGAAATGATAACTATTGAACAAGTTTAAGTATTTTGAGGGTTCGTGTTCCCAAGATTGATCCTGCTAGAAATCAGTGTTGATCTTTTGCCTGGCGACGTTTACTCTTTGGCGCATTTGTAGGTGCTTGTATTTTTCGGGCTTTGGTTTGCGTTGAGATCCATTTCTGGCAGTTTGTTCTTTGTATTTTGAGCTGCACAAATGCCGTGCCTTGCATCTCCGACACCCAAAATAGGTAAAGTCCTTTGACTCTCTTAAAACACTTTGTTTTTACCCGTGCTGTAAGGGAGACTACTGAACTGCCGGCGCATCTTTTGTTTTTGATGTTTCTTTGTTGACAGAATTTGTAGGCAAAAGGTCACACGTGATCTAGTTTGTTCTTGCAATTTTAGAAAGGTCTAGCATTACAAATGTTTAAGCGCAAAATCGACAGATCCAGGTTGAACCAGCTAATTCAAGACGAGCGCAATGATTTCTGGGCCTCTACTTCTAAATCTCTTGATGCATACACAAATTCAAAAAAAGTACTAATTGGCGGTGTTCCTATGAGTTGGATGAATAAGTGGGTTGGGGGATATCCGCTATTTTTTCAAACTGCACTTGGTAGCCAAGTCACTGACCTAGATGGCAATGTCTATGACGATTTCTGTCTCGGTGATACCGCCGCGATGGCTGGTCATTCAAATCCTGTCACAGTTGCGGCAATCAATGAGCGAGTAGGAGTCCAAGGTGGGATCTCTACCATGTTGCCTACGTTGGATGCGGTGGTTGTTGGGGAAAATTTGGCTCAACGTTTTGGAGTTGAGAAATGGCAGTTCACC
>JAJYGT010000066.1 GCA_021785005.1 Actinomycetes bacterium | reverse complement strand
TCGTGATTGCGTACCGACCATTTGACGCAATGTTGATAAGCAATTTTAACTTGATCGCCACGTTGTCACTTATCTGGCGGTAGCTGAGCTCAAAGGATACCGTTTACAAGGACACTAGGACAGTGGCGATAGCTTCCATGTCAGTGCGAAAATTATGGTTTGGCTAAAACTCACCAAGACCACGCCGACGCAGGCGAGAATCGCTCACTCAGCGCGTGAGTGGCGAAATAAGGAGACCTTAGATGAGGCGATTTCGACCGATGTTGCTTGGAGTTATGAGCGTGGTAGCGCTTTCAGCCTGCACAAGCTCGACGGGATCACTCCAGGGTCGTGTTCTAATTGCAAGTTCGACCTCAGGCGGTGGAACTCCGATGTTTCGCGTCACGGTTGAACTAAAAAACAACAATCATCAGGTGGTAGCTGAAAAGCGTATTACCGACCACGGACTCGCGCCGGGAACGCCATTCCAATTCAAGGTAGCACCTGGTACCTACAGCCTAGTTGTTCAGAAATGCTCGACCCAAGTTACCATCCGCGCTAATCAAGTCACAAACGCCGATATCGCATGTCTATTTACCCCAGGATTCGTTAATCCAAGCACATAAAACACCAGCATCTGAGCAACTGAGCCTTACCCGCAAAACGGCCCCGCCAGGTTGTTCTTAGATGAGAAAAGCTGATAAAAAATCATGACCCTTGATACGACCACTTCTATGACACAAACATGCAGGTTCAATCGCAGAGAAGAATAAGCTCGTTACCCCGACTTGATACGACCACTTCTATGACACAAACATGCAGGGGGTAAAAGCAAAGCTGCCAGGTACCACTTGAGGAACAAGTTTCAAAGTCACACCGCCTTAAATCACTTGACAACAACATAGCGACACCCCCAAGCTCTGGGCACGACCAAACGTTGGTAGAGCGCAGACAATCAACATAGTCGAGTCAAAATAGTCCGGGCATTTATTTGTAATAGAAAAATGATAAGGTTACATAGCCCACTAAACAGCCATCTTTCTAGATCGTTGGAGCAACTATAGCTAACCAGTTGGGTTTCAAAAAGGACTTTGAGCGCGTAATCGTATCTATTTTCTAATAAATCACCTGAAAAAACTTTGCATCTGCAATGATCTCGCACGGTAATCTGTTAAACAGAGAAGTTTGAGAGAGAAGGTGGCGCGAAAGTCTTTGGCGAAACACATATTCGTAACTGGTGGAGTTGCATCCTCGCTCGGTAAAGGTCTCACGGCATCCTCGTTAGGAAGGTTGCTAAAGGCTCGAGGATTGCGTGTAGTTATGCAAAAGTTGGATCCATATATCAATGTGGATCCCGGCACTATGAACCCATTTGAACACGGTGAAGTGTTTGTGACCGAAGATGGTTCGGAGACCGACCTTGATCTTGGCCATTACGAGCGCTTCATCGATGAAAATTTGAAGAAAAACTCTTCGGTAACCACAGGGTCAATTTATTCTGCGGTAATTGCGCGCGAACGACGCGGCGATTATTTAGGTAAGACTGTTCAGGTTATTCCTCATGTAACGGACGAGATAAAAGCTAGGATTTTAGCACTTGCCACTGAAGATGTTGATGTTGTCATAACGGAAGTTGGCGGAACCGTTGGAGACATAGAGATTCTGCCATTTCTTGAGGCAATCCGACAGTTTAGAAAAGATGTTGGCAGAGACAACGTCTGTTACATTCACCTAACTTTGGTTCCTAGCATTGGACCTGGAGGCGAGCAAAAAACTAAACCGACGCAGCATTCGGTCACCGAGTTGCGAAGTCGAGGAATACAGCCTGATGTGATTGTCTGTCGAAGCGGGGATGTCCTAACGGATGCCCTAAAGGCCAAGATTTCAATGCTTAGCGATGTTCCAAAAGATGCAGTTATCTCTGCGCCCGATCTAGGAAACATATACGAACTGCCCCTCTCTTTGCACAAAGAGGGTCTAGATAATTACATCGTGAATCTACTCCGGATTCAAAGTGTGTCTTTCGAACCAAGTATCGGTCCATGGATGGACTTGGTCGCTCGAAGTACTTCACTCGAGTCGAGCGTGAAAATTGGAATTATCGGGAAATACATAAATTTAGCCGATGCGTATCTTTCCGTAGTGGAAGCGCTTAGACACGGGGGGATTTTTCACGGGGTTGCTATTGAACTTGAGTGGATCCAGGCAGAAGAAGTTTCACCGATGTTAGCTGAATCTATGCTCGGTAACTTAGGTGGCATCATTATTCCGGGTGGTTTTGGAGAGCGCGGCATTGAAGGTAAGATTGCAGCTGCCGGTTATGCTAGGGAATCAGGACTGCCGTGCCTAGGAATTTGTTTGGGTCTACAGACCATGGTTATTGACGTGGCACGCAATATGGCAGGTCTTGACAATGCACACTCCCGCGAATTCAAATCAGATACTCCACATCCGGTGATAGATCTAATGCAAGAGCAACGTGACGTAACTGCAATGGGCGGTACGATGCGACTTGGAGCCTATGTAGCAAGACTATCGCCTGGGTCTGTAGTGGCAAATGCATATGGAGAGACCATTGTATCTGAACGACACCGCCATCGATTCGAAGTAAATTCAAGATACCGAACACGACTCGAAGAAGCAGGACTGGTTTGCTCAGGAGAGTCTCCAGATGGATCGTTGGTTGAGTTTATTGAATTACCAACCCATCCATTTTGGGTTGGAACACAGGCACATCCTGAATTCAAGAGTCGACCAGATCGTCCGCATCCACTCTTTAGAGAGCTCGTAGGTGCTGCCAAAGCACGCACGGCACAATTAAACGGTGCTGCTGACGGAGAGCAAAGGGCTTGATGTCAGAGTTCGAAATCAACACAGACAAGACAGTATTGCGATACCAGGGATCTTTTATTCGCGTCGAAACCCTTGAATACCATAATTCAGACGGCTCGATACACCATCGCGATGTCGTACGTCACCCGGGAGCAGTAGTTGTGATTCCGTACCTCACCGATGCTAAAGCGGTATTGCTGATCGAACAATACCGAATTGCAGCTAACACAAATCTGGCAGAATTACCCGCTGGAAAACGTGATATCCAAGGTGAAGACCCTTTGGATTGTGCGAAGCGCGAGTTGGAAGAGGAACTGGGACTTACTGCGTCTTCCATGGTTCACCTAATTAGCTTCTATAACACTCCTGGCTTTTGCGACGAATACACCCACCTCTACTTGGCACGGGGGCTCAGTCCCGGCGTTCATGCACCCCAGGGAATTGAAGAATTAGCCGCCAAGAAAAAAATACTTCCGTTGGCCGACTTCGAGGACGCAATGCAGGATCAGAAGATATTCGACGCAAAAACTTTTCTTGGGATATTTGCCTTGCGTAACCACCTTGAAAATTCCCTTGATGACGAAACCTATGTAGATTCGATCGATCTTGACGATTTTGAGTTGTTGTAGACGCGGTTCTTGGTTGGCTAGGGATAATTGGCAATCGCAAAATGACTCGCTACACAAATACAAATTACTAATCGTTAGTTTGGAGACAGGTAATGTGTAACATACGACCAAACTGTAACTCTTGGGATAAATTGAGGGCATTTTGATGCCGATTTGTTTAATTTCGCCAACGGGTCCTAAGCTTTAACATATGGCAAAAGAACAAGCGGCGACGTCAACACCAGAATTGAATAACTTGAGCACCCGGGATGCTTTCGCATGCAAGGTACTGCGTATACGACAGCCACGTACCTCTAAGGTTGACGAGGAGAACGCCCAGGCGCTTTTTAGTTACTCAATGGTTCTGTCTGGACTTAGATGCATATTAAGTTATGTGATTGTGCCTTTTGTATTTCCAGCGATCGGACTTGGCGCAACAGCGACATTGGGGCCAGCAATTGGAATTCCCGTAGGTATTCTTGCCATTGCGTTTGACATAAAAGGAATGCGACGTTTCTTTACCGTTCAGTATAAATACCGCTGGCAAATGGCGTGGATTTATCTTTCGGTTATCGCGCTTGTAACGTATTTGGTTCTGAAAGATCTATTTTCGCTGTTTTCGCTATAAAAGGTAGTATAAGAACCCAATTAAATGGGTCACAAACGGACCCTTGGAACAGGGTAAAATATCAAGCGCTAGCAATTCTTGCATCTTTGGATTGTCTCAATGTGCCCAAAGGATTCAACCAAGGGGGATTAACAAACAGTTTGGACTCTCCCGATTTGACAGTGGTAGAACTTTACCTCGACGAGCTAAGGCTGTTATTCGGACGCGCAACTAATACGATTGATGCGTATTATCTCGACTTGAAGCGCCTGGCGGACGAACTGTTTGTGGATAACATCGCGCTAGTCGACGCAACAGAACTTCAACTTTTGAATATTTTTAATCGGTATTCTCATAGCCTGTCACCGTCATCGCAAGCCCGCGCGGTATCTAGCGCAAGAAATTTCTACTCATTTCTAACACAAGCAGGCATTATCTCTAGTTCACCTGCTCAAATGATAGAGCAACCTAAGATTCCGGCTCTTTTACCGGGTGTGTTATCCATCCAAGATATCGAAGACTTTATGTCTGTAATCGACATAAACACTCCGTTGGGACTTAGAGACCGGGCATTATTCGAATTGATTTATGGGTCCGGCCTTCGGGTCAGCGAAGCAATCAATGCCAACTTAGAAGATTTAAATCAAGAAAACTTGGTAATGCGGGTAACTGGAAAAGGATCAAGAACTCGAATTGTGCCCCTGACAGTCATTTGTGGCAATTTTTTAGAGCGATATATCACAGGTGGATCACGTATCTCACTAGAAAAAAATAAGCGAATCAATGCAATTTTTTATTCGTCTAAGGGAACGAGACTGACAAGGCAAGCCGTCTGGCAGTTCACCAAAAAATATGCTTGCAAGGCGCAGATCTCAATTGAAATGCATCCACACACCCTTAGGCATAGCTGCGCTACCCACATGGTAAATAATGGTGCGGATTTACGGGTAGTTCAGGAGTTGCTTGGACACGTGTCGGTGACCACCACTCAAATTTACACCCACGTCTCTGATCAGCGAATCGCAAAGGTCTACCTAGAGTCTCATCCTCGTGCCAAACAAGCTAGCTTTACATAAGCCTTGCGAGGTTAGAATATCGGTTGAAATTATAGCCAGTCGCAAAAATGTCTGATTGCTTCCTCGTGATACTTTTGACCCTAGCGCCCCTTTAGTAGTGTACGCCTTAATCACCTAGGGGTACAACCCAGATCTGGGGATCTAGCTTTAGTCAAACGCCAGCGCAAAGAGACCATGATCAGGGTTGGTCAGAATTTGCCCTAGATTGATCAATGCGGCAAAATTGCCATAGGGAGATAATTTGAATCGCAAAGTTTTATGGATAGCAGCCGTCATAGTGGTGGTGTATCTGGCCATCGCCCGTCAGATTCTAACGATTGCATTTGGGCTGGAAATTCTAGCCGCTATTATTGCACTGGTTTTGCATGAAATTAGTCACGGGTTAGTGGCTCTATATTACGGAGATCACACCGCAGCTAGAAGGGGAAGACTCAAACTCAACCCACTGGCGCACATAGACCCATTTGGCACGCTTTTGTTACCGGCGATGTTGCTATTAATGCACCTTAGCCCAATTGGCTATGCTAAACCAGTTCCAATTGATCCCAGTCACATGCGCAACCCGCGCAAAGCGACTCTCGTCGTGGCATTAGCGGGACCAATTACAAATCTAATTCTGGCTATCGTAGCCGGTATCGCGCTACGGATTTTTGTCTATGCAAACTCTTACTCGGGGACCATGCCCCTGCTAAATAGCATGAATAACTCGTCGACAATTGTTGGTTACTTTTGGATTTATTTTGGTATCATAAACGCAATATATTTCGTCTTTAATATCTTGCCCATTCCTCCACTAGATGGTTCAGCTATTCTACGTCGCGTAGTAGGCGAAGCGATGTACTACAAAATCGCGTCAAATATGAAAATATTCATCCCGATTTTGTTGATTCTGGTCTTTATCTTTCCCACACTTTTGTCTCATTTATTCGATCCCATAATAAGACTTTGGGTTCATATTTTTATACCTGCATCGGCCATAGCGTAACCCTTGGCCATAAACTGAAAATTTGTGGTGAAGATTTGACAAATCGATTATCTTGATACTTTTGATACTGACGATTTATGCCGAACTAAAATTAGGTGGGAGCTGCGTATCGAGGTGTAATGTGCTAGCGAACCGGACGATATTGCCGATCGCTACAGATTACGGCTTCAAAATACATTGACATCTCAAAGTTGGACAGAAAGTATAAAGATGAAGATAATTGTCGATTTGAACAAATGTAGCGACCATGGGGAATGTGTTGCGGCGGCGCCAGAGGTGTTTTCATTGAATAATAGAGGTGAACTCAGCTTTAGATCGGTTGCAAGCGATACTTTTGTAAGCCCAGACTTAGACGAATCTTTGCGCAACGACTTACTTGATGCAGTTGATAACTGCCCAATGCAAGCCATTGACCTAGAGGGCTAGATTCAATGAGAAAAGTGGCGGTAGTTGGTGCGTCCTTGAGTGGTTTGCGGGCCGCAGAATCAGCGCTTAGATCGGGCTACGAGGGCGAAATTGTGCTGTTTGGAGATGAAGTACATCTGCCATACAATCGGCCACCACTTTCCAAAGAAGCGTTAGAGCATTCGGCAGAACTTTCGTCGGTATTGTTACGAAGTTCATTCAAGGATCGAATTTCCTACAAGCTTGAAACAAAGATTCAAAACGCCAACCTTGCCACAGGTGAAATAGTAACTGATGCTGGTGAAAGCTACCGTTTTGATGCCATTGTCGCGGCTAGCGGATTGCGCTCACGCGGCTTAAAGATCCCAAAGCCGACTAACGGAGTGTTTACCTTACGCAGATTTGACGATATGGTAGCTATCAGAACCGCGCTTGCAACTTCCAAAAAGATCGCAATTATAGGCGCTGGATTCGTTGGATGCGAACTAGCTTCGACATTTACCCGACTAGGCCACCAGGTCACTATCATTGCCCCAGAACCATGTCCAATGTTAAGACCACTTGGAAAAAAACTTGGGGCGTCCTTACTCGAGCATCATGCCAAAGCCGGCGTTGAATTTGCACTAAATCGGTTACCAATTGAAATAGCTGGAGCCGATTGTCCAGTTTCGGTTGTCTGCGATGACGGTACCGTTGTCGAGAGCGACGTGGTTATTGAGGCCGTGGGTTCAACTGCAAACACTGAGTGGTTGGAGGGTAACGACCTAGACCTAAGCGATGGTGTTGTGTGCAATGAGTTTCTCCAAACCGGTGATGGCGTGCCACTTTTTGTAGTGGGTGATATTGCAAAATTTCCTAATTTGCTATTCGATCAAGTTCCAAGACGAGTTGAGCATTGGGGAATAGCAGTCGATTCAGGGCGATATGCAGGCAAATCCTTAGCAAAAGTGCTCCAAGGTGAATTACTCGAAGAGCCATTTCGACCTTTACCGGCGTTTTGGTCGGATCAGTTTGATCTAAGAATTCAATCCTTTGGAATGCCAGGTCTAACCAGTGATGAATCCTCTATTGAGGTCCTTGAAGGAGATCTAAATAGCGAAGTTTCAGTCGGATACTATCGAGGTGATACTCTAGTTGGCGTTGTCATGATCGGTATGGCATCTTCGCAAGGAAAATATCGGAACCTGGTCTTGGATTCGCTAACTAATTGAGATTGCATCGATCTATGCTTGTACAACTTGTGTTATTAAATTCGACCTAAAGGCCTAATTTACATTGCCATTACGATATCTTTAGTGAAAACAATATTTGAGATCGTCAATTCAAAATTTCGTGAAAATATCACTGAGCTGCTAAAACCTTATGCGGGTATCCGCTGTCTTTCTCCTTCGTTTGATGAGGATTGGGAGAAAAACGGCGAGATTGAAAAAGCAGTTTTACTATTTAAAGAATGGGCGCTTCAAAGATCTATTCCAGGCCTTTCCGCCTTTATATCGCGCCTACCTGGTCGCACTCCGGCCCTCATTATCGATATTCCTGGATCTAGATCTCAAGCTAATCCTGTATTGATATATGGGCACCTCGATAAACAACCTGCAATTGACCCGTGGAGTGCTGACAAAGACCCTTTCGAAGCAAAACTTGTTGGAGATAATCTCTACTGTAGGGGCTGTGTCGATGACGGATACGCAATTGTGGCGGCGTTGTCAGGTATTGAAGCTTTAGTTGAAACAAATACGAACTACCCGCACTGTGTAGCGATAATCGAAGCAAGCGAAGAAAGCGGTAGTCCCGACCTAGATGCACATTTAGATGCTCTATCTAATATCTTTACCGACATTTCGATGGTGTTATGTTTGGACTCGGGCGGATTAGATTTTGGCCGGATTTGGCTCACATCTTCACTGCGGGGAATTATTGTATTCCAAATTGATGTCGAGGTGCTCGAACATGGAGTACATTCAGGATCAGCCGGTGGGGTAGTACCGTCTTCATTTATGATCTTGCGCGAGCTTCTCGCGCGTCTTGAGGACTCTAAGACTGGAACAGTAATCGTCGACGGTCTGACCGTCGATATCCCTGAATTTTTTTGTCAACATGCGGTCGAGCTCGACAAAGTGCTAGGGGATCCGCTTCGTAGTTTGTTCCCTACAGTTGAAAATGCGACCCTCCTTGCTAAAAGCGGTCCGGAGTTAATATTGAACCAGACATGGCGACCGGCTCTTGAGGTGGTGGGCATCGGTGGAATTCCCGATGTTGTTCATGGTGGAAATGTGCTTCGATCAGCTACAAAGGCGAAACTATCTATGCGACTACCGCCTAGTTTGGATCCACAAAGAGCCTCGGAAATAATTAGTGCGCTCATGACTACAGACGTACCATTTTCGGCTAAAGTCACGATTTCTTTTGAAGCCTTTGCCCAAGGTTGGGTTGCACCCAACCTTAGCGCTAGCGTAAAGAACGCAGTTGATCAAGCGTCATTGTCGACCTATGGAACGTTGTCGATGTTTTGTGGAGAAGGGGGCTCAATACCGTTTTTAGCTACCCTTGGGACCAGATTTCCTAGTGCCCAAATAATTGCAACCGGCGCATTGGGTCCGGGTTCAAATGCACATGGACCCGACGAATCTCTAAACATTAAAGCCGGCGTTGGCGTAGCCGTTACCGTAGCGCAGGTAATTAGTTCACTTAGCGACTCAGACGATTCCAATAACTAAATCCGCCAATATACGAAACAGCAACTCAGAGCCGGCCTGGCGGCTCGCCGTGGGAGTAGAAGATTGGCCCCCGTATCACTCACAATGTCGTCGGCGACACGCCCGTGATCAGGAAATTCTCGAATCTTCGTGCCAGATACTGGCTTTAAGAAGCTCCATCTGCCTCAAATACATAGATGTTTTTTGATCGCTTCGTTTTGATGGTAAACAAGACTCCCATCGCAAGCAAAACTGCAATTACAATGTCGATCGGTCCACCAATCGCTTTTGGTCCATAGATAACAAATGCGAGCAAAAAAAATCCAAACGTGGCCGCTGAAAATAACGCTCCAAACCGAAGGACTCGATGGTCGTGTTTTTCAAGTTGAGCTTCAGGCAGTCGCTTATGTCCAAGGGTAAGAAAAACTGAAGCGGTCACCGAATCTATAAAAAATTCTGCCAACAAAAAAAAGCCAGCGGCGGCTAGAACCAAGCTAAAAAACGAACCAAGCGAGACAAATAGAAACTGAAATGCAGTTACTCCTAGAGCTGCAAGTAAAACCACTATCGTCGCAAACTTGGGAACATTGTTGCTAGAAATGCGAGCGAACGGACTCGGCACCAGCTTTTCTCTACCCATCGCGAACAGCGCTCGAACCAAAATAAAACTGGTAAGCCATAACCCACCAGCAGTAGATGCCAGGACGGGAATTCCGATAATCCACGGACTTCCTGGTACTAAACGATGACCCCAAACTGCAAGGGGATTACTAGCGTTTGCAAGTTGAGAAAGGGGAGTCTCGCCTAACATTAGCGGATATAAAATGGCATAAAATGCTAATGCCATAAATGCACCTATAATTCCGCCCAGTCCCGGGTCTTTCTTAGGTCGACGCGACTCTTCGGATGCGTAAGAATCTATTTCCCAACCGTCCAGGATTGTCGCCGCCACGACGGCTACAACCATAATGCCGCTGAATGGAATATGACCAAAATGTATCGGTACACTAAGTCGTTTCCAGCTAAACACGCCAAGGATTCCCAAGCCAATCAGCGATGCAAGTTCTACAAAGAGAAAGACCTGTGTCACTCGTGCAGTTGGAATCGAACCAAGTAGCAGTGGGATAAGCGCAAATAAAACCCAGAGTCCGCCAACGGCTACCCGCAAATATGGACTCGCGACGTAGTTTGGAGCAATTAACGACAGGGTATAGGTCGATGCTGGAACAATTATTGATGGAATCGAAAGAAAATACGCCACGATCAGTATCCAAGCCTGAAAATGAGACGTTGTACGCCCTATTACTCGTGCCGACCAGTGGTATGATGCTCCCGCGTGGGGGAAATGACGATTCAGCAACCTAAACACAAAACCAGACACTATGAAAGGAATAGCGATCAAAGCAATAGCTGGCAAGGTCCACCATCCGGCTTGTGCCGCCATCACACCCCCTGTGGCTGCGACGGAAAATAAAGGACCGACACTTGAAACCGACAAGCTCACCAAGTCGCCTACTTTTAGTACGCGACTTAATTCTTTCTTAGGTACCTCTTGATCGTTATTTACATCAACTACCAATTAAGAGGCTCTCCTGAGTGGACTACAGATAACTTATCTTACTGCAACCAGTTTGCAATTACCTAAATTCCTACTATCAAAAAATTTATAGGTTTCGAGCAGTTTCAGTGTTTGTTGATAAAAACGTCTATCCAAGCGCGCAATGAAAATAAAGCGCAATGGCTCCAACCAGTAGTCCAAGTTAAAAGCCAAAGAACTTTGTTCGCGTACTTTCGCGTTTTGCCAACTCTCTTTATATATTTCTGTGATTTTTTTACAACATCACAACAGACACAACTATAACTAATTAATCGCCAGCTTTATGCGTGTTGTGCTGTCAGAATGCGCCGCAGTAATACATATTGACAAAGCTCACTAATAGCGCTCAATACAACGGTCATATTTCCCGATTTATGACTATGGGTAATTCTGCCAAAAGAATCAAAACAATAGCACTTGGTCTCATTCTTAGTACGGCAATACTACAAGTGGGATCAGTAAGCGTTTTTTCGCCCTCCATTTCAAGTCGACCTGTGTCTTATACCGGGGGTTCTGTATCAACACCACTTACTTTTCCGTTACATGTGGTGGAAAATCAACTAACGACAGCATCGGGATCACCCATTCGGCTGCTAGGAGTTGACCATTCAGGAAGCGAATATGCATGCATCCAGGGTTGGGGGTTTTTTGACGGTCCAACGAATCCAGTTGCAGTAGCGGCAATGAAGACTTGGCACATAAATGCCGTACGGGTTCCTCTGAACGAGGACTGCTGGCTAGACATCAATGGCGTGAATCCTCAGTATGGAGGTTTGAACTATCAAACTCAAATAGAAAATTACGTCTCTAATCTGAACGCAGCAGGAATTGTTGCGATTCTAGACCTTCACTGGAATGCACCCGGTTCCCAGCAAGCAACGGGACAGCAATATATGGCCGACGAAGATCATTCGCCTAGTTTTTGGCTATCTGTGGCGACTGCATTCCAATCGACACCTGGAGTTATATTCGATCTTTATAATGAGCCCCACGATATTTCGTGGCAGTGCTGGCTCTCTGGGTGCACGACGCCTGGAGGTTGGACTTCAGCAGGGATGCAACAGTTAGTAAATGTTGTTCGACAGGCTGGTGCAACTCAGCCGATCATGCTCGGGGGAATCAACTGGGCCGGAGACCTAAGTCAGTGGAAAACCTATGAGCCCTATGATCCTTTACACCAATTGATTGCGTCGTTTCATATTTACGAATCAACAAATTGCAACACGAGTAGCTGTTGGCAGTCTACTCTTGCCCCCCTTGCGCAACAGGTGCCAATTGTGACTGGTGAATTTGGCCAAAGTGACTGTTCTAATTTTGTCGATAACTATATGAATTGGGCCGATCAAGCGGGTATTTCATATATCGCCTGGACGTGGGATACCTGGGGAACTACCTGTAGTTCGCAGTCACTAATAGACAACTACAACGGCACGCCATCCATCTATGGTCTCCAAATCCAAGCGCATTACATCGAACTTTACAACGAGTCCATCGCAAGCACACCCGCGCTTGCGATATCTACTGGACAGAAATACTGGTTAGCAGGATCCGATGGTGGGATATTTACCTTTGGTGATGCCGGATTCTATGGCTCAACTGGAGCAATGACACTGAATAAACCAATAGTTGGTATGGCATCTACCCCAGATGGCAAAGGATACTGGCTAGTTGC